>NZ_JBSGZD010000011.1:0-67363 GCF_053610825.1 Streptomyces sp. NPDC054863
GAGTGATTACGCCGTAATCACTCCACCCCCGCCCACAGTCGTCTCCACAGCTACCGAAGCGACCCAAGCGACTCTGACCTCAGGTTGCCCCAAGGCAGGGCGAGCCAGGGCCTCCCGGCCGTGGGGCACGGGACGGGTGGGGGGGAGTGCGGAGGTGGGGGAGTGCAGGGGCGCGGGCAGTGTGGCCGCCCCCCTGCTGCGGGTGATTACGGCGTAATCACTTTCCGGGTGCTCCGGGTGCTCCGGGTGCTTCAGGCGCTTCAGGTGATTACGCCGTAATCACTCTGCGGCCCAGACGGGCGGAGCGTCCGGGAGGAAGCCGTAGCCGTTGTCCTGGAGCATCGGGAGGGCGTCCAGGAACTCGGGCGGCAGGTCGAACGCGTCGACGAGGGTCCCCATGTGGGGCGCGAGCTCCGAGGTGACCGTCTCGACCGCATCGGGCAGGGAGCGGACGTGGTCCGCGCTCAGGTGCCCCGCTGCGAGCAGATCGCCGGTGTGCTCGTCGAGCTGCTCCAGCAGGAACAACCGGCACACGTTCTCCAGCAGGGCGTGCGTCGCGGGGTCGGTGGCCCGGTCGACGGCGCGGAAGAAGGCGTCGGCCGCCTGTACGGTGGCGTGGATCTTGACCATCCGCAGTGCGGCGAACGAGGCCGAGTTCCAGCGGCCGAGCGGATCCCCCGCCGGGCCGCTCCGCAGCCCCGCACTGGCCCTGGCCCGCCACAGCTGTTCGGCATCGGCCAGCCTCCCGCGCAGGAAGCGCAGGTCCGTCAAGGGCTGTTCCTCCAGCGGGACCTCGCTCTCCTCGCGCTGCGCGGTGCCGGCCCTGAAGAGCATCTCGCTCGCGGCCTTCAGCCAGACGACCAGGTTGTCGCCCTCAGCGGTGATTGTCCCCTCGGTGTACTGCGGGAAGTCGGCGAGGCCGTTCACCGAGAACAGGGCCTGGGCACCGCACCGCTCCCGGCACTCGGTGGTGATGGTGCGCGCCTGCCAGGTGATCCAGCCCTTCATGACGGCCACTTCGCGCTCGACGGTCTCCCGCTCCTTGGGGGAGTCCACCGCGTCCCAGCGGTCGACCACCTCGCGGTGCGCGAAGGTCATGGCGTAGGAGGTGACCAGCGAGCTGAGAAGCCTGCCGTGGTGGCTGCGGTGGGCCTGCAACGGCACCCGCTCGCCGGCCTTGGCCCCGCTGATGTGGCGGTGCTGCGCGTAGCGCACGGCGATGGCGAGGGCGGCCCGTGAGGCGCCCACCGCGGCGCCGCTCATGCAGAGCTTCCCCGTGGTGACCCGGCAGATGGAGTGCAGGAAACGCTTGCGCCGGTTGCCCAGGACGCTGGTCAGCCTCCCCGCCTCGTCCAGCCGCCCGTGCGCGCCCTCCAGCAGGGCCTCGCGCCCCAGCCGGACCCGGTCGAAGGAGGTGAGGCAGTGGTCCACCGGAGCACCCGAACGGTAGGGCAGCAGACGGACGTTGACCCCCGGCAGCGCACCCTGCTCGTCGCTCAGCGGCACCAGGAAGAGGAAGACGCCCTCGTCCTGCCCTTCGACGAGGAGCCGCGCCGCCACGAGCGCGCTCTTCGGGCCGCCGACGGGGCTGGTGTTCGGCATGAACTTCTGGGCGCCCGCGGTGGGCGTGTGCAGGACGAAACCGTCGCACGCCGGGTCGTACTCGGCGACGGTCTCCAGCGCGCTCGCATCGTTACCGTGTTCGAGCTCGGTGCAGAGAAACGTTCCTGTGCGCCGCATGGAGGTGAAGTCGGACAGGTCGCGTCTCCCGCTGTCCTCGTGGTCGAGGAGGCTGCCGAGGAACAGGTTGTAGTGGATGCTGGCGACGGTGCACAGCCCTCCGCCGCCGTCCACGACCGCGGCCCACTCGTGCAGGCCTGCCAGCATCCGCGGGTCGCGGGCGAGGGTCTCCGGGCTGCCGATCAGGGAGTTGACCTCCCGCAGCCTTGCGTAGGCGAGCGCGGCGCGGTCGGCGGGGGAGAGCCCGTCGCGGTAGCGGAACGCCTCGTCCGAGATGAACGTGCGCCAGGTGCCGTGGACCCGCTCCCGCTCATCGCGGTCGAAGAGCAGATGGCTCAGCTCCCCTGCGGTCGCGCCAGCAGGGGAGGCCTGTGCCGAGGCGGGCGAGGTGCCGTGTCCGGGGACGTCCCGGAGGTCCGGGAACAGAGTCGTCCCGGAGGGGAGGGGCTGAGGGAGTCCGGAGGAAGCCAGCTGTTCCTGGTGGTACGCGAGCACGGTCATGTATTCCCCCACAGCGTCGTCACGAGCCAGTTGCAGCCCTGAAGATACGTACCACCCGGTTTTGTTTTCAAGAGCCTCAGAGCACCAAAATGAGGTTGGCACAAGGGGAACGGCAGATTCAGGGGCTGGATGCGGGTGCACATGCGGGGGGAACTTGCCCGAGCACAGGGCATTGAAAAACCGGCTGACTGGTTTTATTGTCCTCTCGCAGGTGAACCTTTGCCGAAACCACGCAGGTGGAGGCAGCAGCTGAGGAGGATGATCGAGATAAGATACGTACCGCCCGGTCTTTAAATATTCGGGCGGTCCATGGCAAGGCGTGGCGCGGAGGTAGTGGTGGCGAAGCAGGAGCGGGCAGTCCGGACGCGAGACGCGATTCTGGTCGGGGCGGCCGAGGTGTTCGACGAGGTCGGGTACGAGGCCGCGGCCATCTCCGAGATCCTCACCAGAGCCGGGGTGACCAAGGGAGCCCTCTACTTCCACTTCTCGTCCAAGAAGGAACTGGCCCAGGCGGTCCTCGCCAACCAGGTCTTCGCGGTCCCGGAGGTTCCCCGGCGCGAACTGATGCTCCAGCAGGGAGTGGACGAGTCGCTGGTGATCGCCCACATGCTCAGCACGGGCGACGCCATGGTGCGCGGCAGCGTGCGCCTCACCGTCGACCAGGGCTCGCGCGTCGACGGGCTGGACCGGCGGGTGCCGATGAGCGCGTGGATCGACCGCAACGCCACGATACTCACCGGCGCGCAGGAGAACGGGGAGCTTCTTCCCCAGGTGAACGTCGACTCCGCGGCGAAGCTGTTCACGGGCGGATTCACCGGGGTGCAGGTCCTCTCGAAGATCATGACGGACCACGCCGACCTGCCGGAACGCGTGGCCGACCTGCAGCGGCACCTCCTGTCGAGCGTCGCGCTGCCCGCGGTGCTCGTCCGGCTCGACATCTCGCCGGACCGGGCGGTGCGGGTGTACGAAGAGGCCGTCACGGCGCGTGCGGAGAAGGCGCTCGCGGCCGGGGTGAGCGGCTGACCCTCTGCGGGGGAGCGGTGCCCTGCGGAGGGGAGCGGTGTCGGGGACGGCGGAGCCGGGCGTCCCCGACACCGGAACCCAGTACGAGTCAGTACGAGCACGAAGGCGCGTACGAGCCAGTACGAGTACGACGTGCACGACAGCAGTGGACATCGACGCAGGGGTGGGAAATGACGGAGATAGCTGCATGCCCGTACGCGCTGGACGTCACCGGGCGCGACCTGGCCGGCGAAGCCACGATGTTGCGGGCCCAGGGGCCCGCGGTCAAAGTGACTCTGCCGGGAGGGGTGACGGCCTGGGCCGTCGTGGGCCAGCGGCAGGTCGAGCAGCTGCTGACCGACCCGCGGGTGTCCAAGGACGCGCGGCAGCACTGGCCGGACCTGCGGGAGGGGCGGATCACCCCGGACTGGCCGCTGTACGCCTGGGTGGCCAACGAGAACATGCTGTTCGCGTACGGCGAGCAGCATTCCAGGCTCCGGCGGCTGGTGGCGGGGGCCTTCACGGCACGCCGCTCCGAAGCCATGCGGCCCCGCGTCGAGGAGATCACCGCCGAACTGGCCGACCGGCTGGCCGCTCTGCCCGCCGACGTCCCCGTCGACCTGCGTGCGGAGTTCGCCGAACTGCTGCCCATGCGGGTGATCTGTGAGCTCTTCGGAGTTCCGCAGGGCGCCGCCACGAAGAGCCTGTGCACCGCTCTGCACACGGTGTTCAGCACCACGGTCTCGGCCGCGGAGATGGAAGCGGCGCGGATGGAGGCCTTCGGGCTGCTCGCCGCGCACGTGGAGGCCAAGCGCGCCGCACCGGGCGAGGACCTGACGTCGTTGCTGATCCAGGCACGGGACCAGGGGGACCGGCTCAGCGAGGCCGAACTCCTGGGCACCCTGTACCTGATGATCGCGGGCGGCCAGGACACCACGGCCGCGCTGATCACCAACGCCGTCGGCCGGCTGCTGTCCTGTCCCGAGCAGTACGCACACGTCCGGGAGTCCCGGGCCACCTGGGACGACGTGGCCGCCGAGACGATGCGGATGCACACGCCCGGGGCGTACTCGCCGATGCGTTTCGCCGTCGAGGACATCGACCTGGACGGCGTGCGCATCGCGCAGGGCGACCCCATCCTCGTCTCGTTCGCCGCCGGAGGGCTCGATCCGGAGCGCTACGGCGAGAACGCGGCCGAGTTCGACCTCCTGCGCACCGACCGCGACACCCTCGGGTACGGGCACGGCACCCACCGCTGCATGGGAGTTCCGCTGGCCAGGGTGGAAGCGACCTCCGCCCTCGCCTCCCTCTTCGCGAACTTCCCGGACCTCAAGCTCGCGTGCCCGCCGGACCGGCTTGAGCCCATGGCCACCTTCCTGATGAACGGTTACCGCGAGCTCCCGGTCCTGCTGGGGGCCCGGGCGCACTGACCGGGTGACCAGAGCTCCGCGGCCCGCGACCGGGTCGCGGAGCTTTTTCGTGGTCCGCCCCGGCCGGAGAGCTCCGGAGCGGTCCTCCACCGGAGTTGGAGCGGTTCTTGAGCGGTGTGGCGGACGGTGGCGGAAAGTGAGGAGGACTTCGTGGGCAGTGTGGAAAGCACCGGAGCAGTGGTCCGGGTGGAGCGTGGCGAGGCCAGCGAGGAGGAACTCGCCGCGGTGGTGGCGCTCTTCTCGCTGCTCGCCGCGCGGCGCGAGGAGAGCAG
The DNA here is from genome assembly GCF_053610825.1 of Streptomyces sp. NPDC054863. Classification (NCBI taxonomy): domain Bacteria; kingdom Bacillati; phylum Actinomycetota; class Actinomycetes; order Kitasatosporales; family Streptomycetaceae; genus Streptomyces; species Streptomyces sp. NPDC054863. Next base: position 4,946 of record NZ_JBSGZD010000011.1, read on the forward strand.
GGAACCGGCTCTGGAACGCCCGCGCGCGGGGTGGCGGCGGCCGGAGCGCGACGCCGTGTACCACGCCCCGTACAGCTGGAGATGAAGCCGTACGGCCGAAGTTGAGGTCGTACGGCGGGAGTTGAAGCCGTACGGCCGGGGCTGAGCGCGGGGGCGGGGGCGGGGGACCGGCGACGGTCGGCGACAAATGCCTCTCATGTCGGAGATAAATGCCGCTCTCATCTATAAACCGCGCGTGCGGTTTGTTAATTTGGTGATCAGGGCGCCCGTCCTCCGGCCGTGTCGCCCGTCGCCGAGATTCCAGGAGAGAGCAGATGGTCAAGCAGGAACGTGCGGTACGCACTCGGAGGGCCCTGATCGAGGCGGCGGCCGAGGTGTTCGCGGAGGAGGGGTACGTACCTGCCTCGCTGACCACGATCAGTGGACGCGCCGGAGTCAGCAACGGCGCGTTGCACTTCCACTTCAAGAACAAGCAGGCGCTCGCCCGGGCCGTCGAGGAGGAGGCCGCCCTGGTGGTGGCCCGGATCGTCGAGGGCGCGGGGGGCGACGGGGGCGGCGTGCTCCAGGAACTCGTCGACGCGTCGCACGGGCTGATGGACCGGCTCGCCCGGGACGTCGTGGTCCGGGCCGGCTTCGAGCTGGGCGGGGACAACATCGCCGGGGCGGGTTCCTGTCGCCGGGGCTGGCAGCGGTGGGTCGAGGAGGCGCTGACCCGCGCCGAGGGGGAGGGGTGTCTCGCGGAAGGGGTCTCGTCGGACGCCGCGGCCAGCACGATCGTCGCGGCCACCGTGGGCTTCGAGGTGCTCGGCGCCCGGGACCCCGACTGGTACGCGGAGCGCAGGATCGCCGGGTTCTGGGAGTTGTTGCTGCCCCGCCTGAGGGGAACGGGCCAGGAAGTAGACCGTACGGTCCGTTAATTTCCCGTATCGGCGTCAGATCCCGGTGTCCTGGTTCGGCGTGCCTCCTGATCCCCTCGGAGGTGCGCTGGGCTGCGCGGATACCCAATCCACCGTGCTGAAAAGGCACTTCGGGGTACCCCGCTCCTGTGGTGCGGCTGTAGGCAGAATCGAGCAGGGGTGTGGCACGGTAAGAAAACAGCGTGAGCGGTTTGGTATTGACAGACCGGACGGCCTGTTTTTAACTGGGATATGTACCGAGTACCGAGAGGTTCTTGACGAGGCCTCGGGTGACTGACGACTCAGGCACGAAGAGGGGAAACGGCGTGGACATCGAAGTATTGGGCCCGTTGGCCGTCAGGGAGAACGGGATCTCGGTGACGCCGACGGCCCCCAAGCCGCGACAGGTGCTCGCCCTGCTGGCCCTGCACGCCGACGAGGTCGTCCCGGTGGCCGCGCTCGTCGAGGAACTCTGGGGCGACCGGGCGCCGCGCAGTGCGCGCACGACCCTCCAGACGTACGTGCTGCAGCTCCGCGAGCTGATCTCGGTGGCCCTCACGCACGACCCGCAGGGCGCCGTGCCGCGCATCGCCAAGGACGTGCTCATGACCGCGCCCGGCGGCTATGTGCTGCACACCTCGGGCGGTGCCAGCGACGTCCGCGAGTTCGAGCGGCTCGCCGGAACGGGGTACCGGGCGATGGACGCCGGTGACTTCCCGCGCGCGGCACGCGAACTGAGCGCCGCCCTGGGCCTGTGGAACGGATCCGCGCTCGCCGACGTACAGGCGGGACCCCGGCTGGAGACGCAGACCCGGAGGCTGGAGGAGACCTGGCTCTGCGCGCTCGACCAGCGCATCGAGGCCGACCTGCGGCTCGGCAAGCACCGCGAACTGCTCGCCGAACTCACCGTGCTGGTCAGCCGCTACCGCACCCACGAGAATCTGCACGGCCAGTTCATGCTCGCCCTGCACCGCTCCGGACGCCGCAGCGAGGCGCTCGACGTCTACCAGCGGCTTCGCCAGACCCTGGTCCGCGAGCTCGGCCTCGAACCCTCCGCCGGACTGCGCAGGCTGCAGCGCTCGATCCTGATGGCCGGCCCCGAGCAGCCGCTGGACGCACCCGCCGCCGGTACGGAGCGGCTGAGCCGGGTGGGCTGACCGACCGGACCCGACCGGACCCGAGCGGACCCGACGACCCGAGCGGACCCGACGACCCGACCGGGCCCGAACGGCCTTGTGGGCCCGAACGCCTTGTGGGCCGCGGGAGTCGGCGGCCTTGCGGGGTCGGTGGATCGGCTCTCTGCCGACTCTCAAGCGAAGCCCGTCACTGTGTCCACCATGACCCTCAGCGCCGAAACCGTCGACACCCCGGGCTCCGGGCGCACCCGGCAGGCCGTCGGCGCGTCCGCCCGCGCGGTCCGTCTGGAGAAGCTGCTCGGCGACCCGTACGACCCGGCCAACCCGCACGGTCTCGGCACCCTGTTCGCCGCCGACGCCCGGCGCGAGGTACCCGCCGCGACCGAGACCCTCCTGGCCACCGAGGGGATCGGAGCCGAATTCGTCCCGGCCGCGTACGGCGGTCTGCTCACCCGCGCCGACGATCTCGCACGCGTCCTGCGCCCCGTCTTCCGGCGCGACCTCGCCCTCGGCTTCGGCCACGGCATCGTCTCGCTGTTCGCCGCAGGCGCCGTCTGGGCGGCCGGCAGCGAACGCCAGCGCCGGGACGTCGCCGACGTGCTGCTGACCGGCGGGCGGGCCGCGATCCTGCACCACGAACTCGCCCACGCGAACGCGATCCTGCGCCACGAGTTCACCGCTCGGGACGTCCCCGGCGGCTACCGGCTCGGCGGACGCAAGGACGTCATCATCAACGCGCGCCGCGCCGACCTCCAGGTCGTCTACGCCCGTACCGACGCCGCGCGAGGGCCGCACAGCCACTCCGTACTGCTGCTGGACCCCGCCCACCAGCGGCCCGCACACGTACGCCACCTGCCCCGGGTGGAGACCACGGGCATGCGGGGCGCGCTGTTCGGCGGACTGGAGTTCACCGACTGCCCCGTCCCCGCGGACGCCCTGGTCGGGGCGGGCGGCGAGGGGGTGTCCCTCGCCCTGCGCACCTTCCAGGTCAACCGCAGCCTGGTCTGCTCCGTCGCCACCGCCGCCACGGACACGGTGCTGCGCTCCGCCGTACGGGCCGCGACGAAGGACGCCGACGGTCCCGTTTCGCGGCGCCGGTGCAAACCGCTCGCGGGAGTCTTCGCCGAGCTGCTGGCCTGCGACAGCATGGCCACGACCGCCCTGCGGGCGCTGAGCCTGCTCCCGGCCGGCTCCCACCTCTTCGCGGCTGCCGTCAAGTACGTGGTGCCCGACCTGCTGCGCGAGCAGCTCGAAGAACTCGCCACCGTCCTCGGCGAACACGGTGACGACCACCGGTCGCCCGAGTACGGCGCACTCGGCAAACTCGCCCGGGACCTGCCGGTCGCCGGACTCGGGCACGCCGGCAGCGCCTCCTGCCAGTCCGTGCTCGTGCCCCAACTGCGCGGCCTGGCCCGGCGGTCCTGGTTCACCGAGGAGGAACCGCCGCCCGAACTCTTCCGCGGCGACGCACGACTTCCCCGGCTGGAGCACCGGTTGCTCGGCATCGCCGGGGGCGGCGACTTCATGGCCGCCTCGCTCACAGGCAGCGCGGGACGGCTCGCCGCGGCGCGCTCCGCGGGCGGCGACCTCTCCGTACTGGCCGCGCTCGCCGAGGGGTTCGCCACCGAACTGCGCGCCCTGCGGGAACGGTGCCGCAGCCTCCCGGACCCCGGAGCGGCCCTCGCCGACCCTGCCGTCGCCGTCCTCGCCGACCGCTACTGCCACGTCGTCGGGGCCGCCGCCGTCCTGGGGACCTGGGAGCACCAGGACGGCACCGACCCGTTCCTCAGCGACCCCGCCTGGGCGGTCCTCGCCCTCACCAGGCTCGGCGGCCGGCTCGGCATCCCGGTGCCCGAGCTGCCCGCGGGCTGCCAGGAAAGAGTCCTGGAGGAGGCACTGCGCCGCTACCGGGACGGCCGCAGCTACGACCTCGACGCGGTCGGCCTCGCGGGGTGACCCACAGCTCCGGCCCATCCCTCTCCGGCCCATCCCTCTCCGGCCCAACCCCTCCCCGACCCACCTCTGCGGCCCACCCTGCCGGCACGTTCGCGGCACCCCACGGAAGGCAGCGACCTTGACGAACATCCGGTTGCCCGGCGCGGAGCGCATCGGTACGCCGGTCCACGTCAGCGGACCGGAAGCCCCCTGGCACCGCGTACGGCAGTCCATGGACCGCCACGGAAACGCCGTCGTCCACACCACCTGGGGCGAGTGGCTCACCACCGCGATCGCCGACCCCTCGCTGCGCCCCCTGCTGGGCCGCGACTGGCAGCGCTACCGGCGCACCACCGACCCCACCATCCGCTACCGCTTCGTCGCCTCCAGGCTCGCCACCAAGTACACCGCCGCAGCCGCCCTGCACGTCGACCCGGCCGAGATCGATCTCGCGTACCGGACCGGCGGACGGCCCTACCTGCGCGGCCTCGACCAGATCGACGTCAGTCTGACCCACACCGACGACCTGATCGCCGTCGGCATCAGCCGCGACGGCCGCATCGGGGTCGACGCCGAGCCCGCCCAGCGGCGCATGCCCTACGACCTGATGCACGGTCATGTGCTCACCGCCGCCGAGCGCACCGACCTCGGCGGCCTCCCCGAGCCCGAACGCAGCGCCCGGATGCTGCGGCTGTGGACCCTGAAGGAGGCCTACACCAAGGCGCTCGGCCAGGGACTGCGGCTCGGATTCACCGAGTTCGGCTTCGGCACGGCCGACGAGGGCCCCGCCACCCAAGCCCCTTGGTCCTTCGCCACCCACCTCGTCCTGGGCGACCGCTTCCTCCTCAGCGTCGCCCGCCACGACGCGGGCCTGGACAGCTCGTCCGACACCGCGGCCCGCACCATGTTCGACGAGGGCTTCATGGGAGCCGTCGCCGAACTCGTCGACTGACCGGCCGGGCCGTCCCCGTGCCCGCACCCCGCCCGGTCCTGCGACGCCGGGTCCTGCGACGTCCGCCCGCTACTGCAACGCCCGGTACTACAAGGGGCTTCCGGCCGCTCTGGAGCCCTGGTCGAGGAACCGGGCCCCCGGCCGCACACCTGGCTACCGTACGAAAACGGTGGGTGCGTACGTGAGGACGAGGAGGTCGTCATGGCGAAGCCCGACGCTGCCCCTCACCCGTACCACCGGCCCCGCGGGCCGGGGCTCCACCCCCCTGCCGCCCCGGCCCGCCCCCACCTCGGCCGCCTTTCCCGCGGTATTCCCCGACCGCCGTGTCAGCACCGCGTCAGGTCCGCGTGGGCGGGCCTTCGCATACTCGTTCCGCGTTCGCAGAGGAGGGAGGGCAGGGGTTTTCGCCGTGTGCACAGCGGTGGCCGTGCGTGGACACGCACGCAGGTACGCGGATGCGCGCGCCCCGGACGACGATGACCGCCTTTCACGCCCCGCACACCCCTGACGACGGCCCCGACGAGCCGCTGACCGTCGTCGTCGACCTCGGCGGCAAGGCCCAAGACGCCCTGCCGGCCGTGGAGTTGCACGGGCCGATGGACACCGACCGGCTGGAGTCGGCCCTCGACCGCGTCGACCGGGCGGCCCACCGGCCGGCCGGGGAACCGCGGTGGCGCCACCGCGTCGAACGGTCCGGCCCCCGCTGGCACACGCTGCGGCTCTCCCTCGCGGACGGCCCCGGGGTCCCCGTCGACTTCCCCGCCGGGCTGCTCGCCGACCTGCTCACCCACACCCCGTCCGCCGCACCGGACGGGCGCAGGCTGCTGCCGACCCCGTTGCAGCGCGAACTGATCGCCCACCCCTTCACCGCCCGCCACAGCGAACAGTTCGCCTTCGCCTGGAGCGGGCCGCTCGACCTCGACCGGTTCACCGCCGCCTGGCAGTCCGTCTTCGACCACGAGAGCGTGCTGCGCACCACCTTCGAGGACGGCCCCGAGCCGTACCTCGTCCAGCACGACCGGATCGCACCCGAGGTCGTACCCCTCTCGTACGCCACCACCGACTGGCACACGGTCGTCGAGGCGGACCGCCGCCGCGGGCTCGACCCGCGCGGCCGGGGCCCGCTGCGCATCACCGTCCTGAGCGGCGGACCGGCCGGCGCCGCCGCCGAACCCGCCCGCGTCCTGCTCACCTTCCACCACGCCCTGCTGGACGGCCGCAGCCTGCGGATCCTGCTGCAGGAGTTCTACCGCGCCTACCTCGCGGACGGCCGTCTGCCCGGCGGTGAACGCCGCCCGGACCTCGGCGACTACCTGCGCTGGCTCGCGGACCGGAACACCGCCCCCGCCCAGGAGTTCTGGGACGGCGCGGACCTCGACCCCGGCGCGGACCCGCTCGCCACCGCCACCGGGTCGGGCGTCGGATACGCCCGCACCCGGCTCACCGTCGCGCAGACCGAACGGCTCGGCACCTGGGCGGCCGACCTGGGCAGCCCCGAGAGCAGCGTCCTGCACGCGGTGTGGGCGCTGCTGCTGTACCGGGCCAGGGGCTGCGAGGGCCGGGCCCGGGTCCGCTTCCACACCACCGTCTCCGGACGCGGCATCCCCTTCGACGGCGTCGAATCCCTGCCCGCCCCGCTGCGCAGCCCCCTGCCGGTCACCGTCGACGTCGACCCGCACGCCACCGTGCCCGTGTTCCTGGGCGCGCTGCGCGACCGGGCCCTGGAGCGGTCCGCCTACGAATGGGTGTCGGCGGGTCAGGTACGTTCCTGGTCCGGGCTGCGCGGCACGGCGTCGGCCGGCAGCCTGCTCGTCTTCGAGGACCTGCCGCGCGAGGCCGAGGCCCTCACCCGGCTCCTCGCCGAGCAGGGCGTGTCCGTCGGCGCCGCCGAGACCCTCGGCGCCCGCACCGCGTTCCCCTTCACCCTCGTCGCCCACCACCACGACGACGGCGCCCTCGCGCTCACCGCATCCTACGACCGCACCCGCCTGGGCGACGCCGGTCAACTCCTTTCGCACACCGCCCAGTTACTGCGGCGCATCCCGGCCGAGGCGGACCGCTCCACGACCGTCGGCGACCTCGTCGCACTGCTCGCCGACCTCCCCCAGGAACCACGGGCCGAGCCCCCTCGCGCCGTCGCCCGCCCGTACTCCGACGACGCCACCGCGCCCCCGCTCGTCGTACTGCGCCCGGCCACCCGCTCCGGTGCGGGCACCGTCTGCCTGGTCCAGACGCCCGCCACGCCCCGCTCCCTGCACACCTCGCTCGTCAGGGCCTACCGGGGCCCCGAGGCGATCGCCCTGCTGCGCCCGGCCCAGGTGTCCCGGCTGCGGGACGCCGTGCTGCGCGTGCTGGGCGAAGGACCGGTCGTGCTCGGCGGCTTCTCGGGCGCGGGCGTCGTCGGGTACGAAGTCGCGCGTGCGGTCGCGGCCTTCGGCGCCCGCGCCCCGCAGCTGGTGCTCACTGCCGCGGAGACCCCCGCCACCGATTTCGCGCGCACCCTCCAGGACACGGCACGGCGCGCCCGGTAGCGGCCGGCCGGCGTTGCCAGGGAAGGCACGGCCAGGGGCGGGCGCGGCCCGGCGTTGCTCCAGCAGGTCTCCAGAGGGGGGCGGGAACCTGGAACGCCCGCGGCACACGCGGTCCGCCCGCTCTGCCGATCCGCTGCGACGAACCCCAAGGAAGTGCAGATGGGCACTGCCCAGGTGACCAGCGACACCGCCACCCTCCGACGGACCGCCGGGGACACGGCCGCGCGGGCGGGCGCCCACGAGCCGGTCGCGATCGTCGGCATCGGCTGCCGGCTGCCGGGCGGCATCGAGACCCCCGGAGCACTGTGGCAGGGCCTGCGCGACGCCTCCGCCCACCGGGGCGGCCTCCTCGACGACATCGCCGGTTTCGACGCGGACCTGTTCCGCATCCCGCCCGCCGAGGCCCGCCGGATGGACCCCCGCCAGCGCATCGCCCTGGAGACCGCGTGGGCCGCGCTGGAGGACGCGCGCATCGTCCACGACGAGCTTGCGGGCAGCCGTACCGGCGTGTTCCTGGGCACCACGGCGCGGGGCCACGACGACGCGGCGCTCCCCGCCCGGATCGCCCGCACCCTCGGGCTGGCGGGGCCCGCCTCCGCCGTTCCCGCGGCCTGCGGCTCCTCGCTCACCGCCGCCCACCTCGCCGTGCGCGCCCTGCGCGAGGGGGAGGCGGACCTGGCGCTCGCGGGCGGCGTCGACGTGCTGCGCAGCCCGCGCACCACGCCGGGCGCAGGCCGGGCCGGGGACGTACGCGGCGGCTCGGGCCGGGCCGGGGACGTACGCGGCGAGGGCTGCGGTGTCCTCGTGCTGCGCCGCCTGTCGGACGCGCTCACCGCCGGGGACCGCGTCTATGCGGTCATCCGCGGCAGCGCCGTCGCCGTAGCTGTCACCGACTCTGACGCCACCGCCACCGCCACGGCCACCGCCTCCGCCACTGTCACTGTCACGGCCACCGCCGACGACGTCCGGGACGGGCCGACGGACACCGGCTCGTACGGGCAGGAGCCCGTCGAGGGCGTCGTCGCTCTGCTGAGGGCCGCGCTCGCCCTGCACCACGGCGAGGGCCGCCGCCGCGCGGGTGTCGGCGGCTTCGGCCCCGGCGGCGTCCCCACCCGACTCGCCCTGGAGGAAGCCCCGTACCGGCGCAGGCTGTTCGTGCCGCTCGCCGCCGACAGCGCACAGGGCCTGCGCGCGGCCACCGACGCGCTCACCGAGCGGATCCGCACGGGCGGCGCCTGGTACGTGCCCGAACTCCTCGGCCGCGCCACGGGCACGCACCGGGTCGTCGCCGCCGTCGCCCACCCCGGCGAACTGGCCGACGCACTGCGCACGCACGTCGCCGCCCGAGCCCAGGACCCCGCCGACCGGCCGGACGCGCTCGCCTTCTGCTTCTGCGGACCGGGCCCGCAGTGGCTCGACGCGAGCCGTGACCTGCTGGGCGAACCCGCCTTCCGGGCCGCCCTCGACGAGTGCGACCTGGCCCTGCGGCCGTTCACCGGGCGGTCGGTCACCGAGGAACTCCTCGCGGACCGGGCCGAGTTGCGCCCGGAGCGCCCCGGCGGCGACCTGCCCGTCCTGTTCGCCCTCCAGACGGCCGTCGCCCGCACCCTGAGCGCCTGGGGCGTCGAGCCCGCCGTCGTCCTCGGGCGGAGCACCGGCGAGGTGGCCGCCGCGGTCTTCGCGGGCGCGCTGCCGCTCGCCGAGGGCGCCCGTCTGGTCGCCACCTGGTCCCGGCTCGTCGCCGAACGCGCCGACGCCGGGGACGCGCGGCAGACGGGGGACGCCGGGGAACGGGATCCGGCACCCGAGCTGGCACGCCGCCTGGGCGCGCTGCGCACCCGTACGGCTACGGTGCCCTTCTGGTCGGCAGTCACCGGCGGGTACACCGACGGCAGCGACCTCGGCGCCGCGTACTGGGCCCGCGCGCTGTGCGCCCCCTCGCCCGCACCCGGGACCGCGGCCCCGCGCGCGCCCGGCGGCGGACGTGGTCTGCGCATCCTCTCGATCACTCCGTACCCCGGGTCCTGCCCCACACCGCGACCCGGCCCCGACGGTGACCGGCCGCACGTCCTGAGTACGGGCCGCCGGGGCCGGGGCGCCCGCCGGGCCCTGGAGGACGTGGCCGCCGCGCTGTGGTGCGACGGGTTCGACGTGAACTGGGGTGCCGTCACCGGCCGTCGCCGGCACCGCGGCGGACCTGCCCCCGTCGCCCTCACCGTCTCTGGCCGCACCGCGCGGGCGCGCGCCGAGAACGCGGGGCGGCTCGCCCGCCACCTGGACGGCACACCCGACGCGGGCCTCCTCGACGTGGCGTACACCGCCGCCCGGCACCGCCCCCACCTGGAGCACCGGGCCAGTGTCGTGGCCGAGTCGTCCGCGGAGGCGGCGGAGGCACTGCGCGCCCTCGCGGCCGGCCGTGACCATCCGGGACTCGTCGCGGGGACCCTGGCCGCGCGGACGGGCCTCGCGGTGCTGTTCCCCGGCGAGGGAAGCCGCCGCATCGGCATGGGGCGGGAGCTGTACGCGGCGTTCCCCGGGTTCCGGCGGGCGCTCGACGAGGTGTGCGCCGCGCTCGATCCGCATCTGCCGCTGCCGCTGGTGGCGGTGCTGTTCGGTGCGGCGGACGGGCCCGACGCGGCGCTGGTCCGGGAGGCGCGGTTCGCGCAGCCCGCGCTGTTCGCCGTCGAGGTGGCGTCGTACCGGCTGTGGGAGTCGTGGGGAGTGGTGCCGGCCGCGGTGGCCGGTCTCGGGGTGGGCGAGGTGGCGGCGGCGCATGTGGCGGGGGTGCTGGATCTCGCGGACGCGGCACGGCTGGTGGCCGCGCGGGGCCGGCTGACGCACCCGGACGCGGTGCCCGGCGAGTTCGGGCAGGCCGCGGCGGAGTGCGTGTTCGGTGTGCCGTCGATGACGTGGGTGTCGACGGTGACGGGGCGTACCGTCTCGGCCGGTGAGGCGGCGGACCCGGGGTACTGGGTGCGCCAGGCGGGCGACGCGGTGCGGTTCGTGGACGCGCTGCGCACGTTGGAACGCTCGGGAGCGGGCCGGTACGTGGAGTGCGGACCGGGCGTGGAGGCGGGTGAAGTGCGGTTCCTGACACGGGCGTTGGGCGCACTGCACGTGGCGGGGCAGGACATCGCCTGGGAGCGGGTGCTCGCCGCGGGCGTCCCGGTCGACCTGCCGGCCTACGCCTTCCAGCGCGAGCACCACGGCTTCGGCCCCGACGGTCCCGTCCGGGCCCCCGGTGAATTTCGAGTGAGGCTCCAGCACCACCCGTGAAGGTGGGGGGTGCGGCTGTGCCGCGAACATTTCCTACGGCTGGGAGGCCCTATGACTGAAACTCCGCAGAACCACAGCGCCGAGGCAGAGGTACGCGCGAAGTTCAAGGAGGCGCTGGAGCGCAAGGCCCGGGTCTCACAAGCCGCGCAGGCGCACGAAGAGGGACGCAGCAAGGTCAGGAACATGAGCGGTCCCGCCGGCCAGAAGCGACGCTTCCGCCGCAAGTCCGGCTGACCGTCGGTCCCTTCGGGAGAGGCCGCGCCGCCCTGCCCCCGGGCACCCCGTCCTAGGACAGCCCGTCCTGGTACGCCCCGCCCCCGGGCGCCGCGGCCTCCAGCGCGAGGCAGGTCTCGTAGTCGGGCAGGACGCCCGACTCCAGCGCCCGGGCCAGCGTGGGAGCCACGAGGTCGCGCTCCGCCAGGATCGGTTCGACGCCGTCGAGCGTGACCGGCAGGGCGAGCGCCGGATCCAGCGGGGAGAGCGCGAGCTCGTGCTCCGCCACGTACGGCCCGGACATCTGGTACACCATCGCGGTGTCGTCCTCCAGAGCGACGAACGCATGGCCCACGCCGACCGGCAGATACGTGGACCGGAAGTGCTCCTGGTCGAGCCGGACGGTGTCCCACCGGCCGAAGGTGGGCGACCCCACCCGGAGGTCCACGACGAAGTCGAGCGCCCGGCCCCGCGCGCAGTAGACGTGCTTGGCCATGCCGGGCGGCGTCGCGGTGAAGTGCACTCCGCGCACCACACCACGGCGCGAGAGGCTCTGCCCGGTCTGGAAGAACGGGAAGGCGTGTCCGGTCGCCCGGGCGAACACCGGTTGCTGATACGTCGTCACGAACAGGCCGCGGTGGTCGGGGAACACCTTCGGGGTGAACTCGAAGGCGCCCTCGACGGCGAGCTCCCGGACGGTCGTGGGCGCTTGTGCGCCGGTCTGCCGAGTCGTCATCACAGCGGCCCCGGTCCGCTCACTCGCCCCACTTGAGGTAGATGACCGGCGGCTCGCGGCCCGGCAGCTGGCGCAGGGGTGCGCAGTCGAGGCCGAAGACCTCCTGCAGCGCCGTGGTCTCGCCCGGCCACTTGGGGTGGGCCAGTTCGTCGAACGCCAGGATGCTGCCCCTGGTCAGGTGCGGCCGGATCGCCTGGAGGAGTTCCTTGGTCGGCTGGTAGAGGTCCAGGTCGAAGTAGGCCATGGCGATGACCGTCTCCGGGTTGTCCTTCAGATATTGCGGCACGGTCTCGCGCACGTCGCCCTGGACGACGAAGGAGCGCTGGGTGTGCCCGTACGGCTCGGTGGCCTCGTGGGCGGCCAGGACCTCGCGCAGGTGCTCGACCTCGTCCTCGGGCACCGCGAAGCGCCCGGCGACGGCGCTGGTGCTGACCTTGTCGACGTCCTTGATGTCGTCGGGGAAGCCGGTGAAGGTGTCGAAGCCGATGATGCGGCGCAGCGAGTTGTACGGCTCGTAGATGCTGCGCAGCGCCGTGAGCGTGGCCAGGTGACGGCCGTGCAGCACGCCGAACTCCATGATGACGCCCGGGACTTCGGGCAGCATGCGGTAGAGCGCGTCCATGGAGAGCAGGTCGGCGAGCTGGTGGCGGCGCAGGTAGACGGGCAGGTTGTCGATCAGGTACTCGGGCGGGATGGGGCTGTCGACGAGGAGCTTCGTGAGCCGCTCACGCGCGTCGCGTTCCTGGTCCGACTCGTGGGGAACGATGCGCGGGTCGGTGAATCCGTCGGTGGCCATGGGGGGCGTTCCTTTCGCCGGTGGGTCGAAGAAGCCGGAGCGCTGTCACGCAGTGGGGGGATGCGCCGGTGCGCCGGACCGGGTCGCCCGGCCGGGCCGGCGCGGACGGGCGGTGGTCCGGCTGCGGCGGGGGCGGTCGCAGAGGGCCGGCGGTGCCGCGGGGCGCCGCCGGCCTCTCCCCGTACGGGTTCCCCCTGGGGCGATCACCGCGGGATCGTCTCACGGGGCGTGGGGGCGCAACAGCGTGATCAGCCGAGGATGGAGCCGTTCTCCAGGCGCACTGAGCGTCCGTTGAACCGCCTTTCGAGCATGCGGTCGTGGGAGACGGCGACCAGCGTTCCCGGGTAGTGCGACAGGGCCTCCTCCAGGTCCTCCACCAGCGCGGGTGACAGGTGGTTCGTCGGCTCGTCGAGCACCAGCAGGTCGACGGGGTCGTGCAGGAGCCGGGCGAGGGCGAGCCTCCTGCGCTGGCCCACGGAGAGCCGGCCGACCGGGGTGGCCAGGTCCGAGGGCCGGAAGAGCCCCAGGCCCAGGAGCGCCCCGCGGTGCGACTGCGGGTCGTCGACAAGGCCCGCGCGGAACGCGTCCAGGAGGCTGGTCCCGGGGTCGGTGACCGGAGTCTCCTGCGGCAGCCAGCCGGTGCGTGCCGGACGGGTGCTCGTGCCCCGGGCCGGTTCCAGGTCGCCGACCAGCACCCGCAGCAGGGTGCTCTTGCCCGCCCCGTTGGGGCCGGTGATCAGGACGCGCTCGCCGGGACGCACCTCGAACTCCGGTACGTGCAGCCGGTCCGCGACGTCGACCCGGTGCAGGGCGGCGACGACCGGGGCGCCCGTGGGGTCGCCGCCCTTGATGCGGGGCGCGAAGCGCATCGGTTTCGGCGTCCGGGGGACCGGGTTCTCCTCCAGCCGGCGCAGCCGCTCCTTGGCGTTGCGCACGCGGGCGGAGATCTGCTTCTCCACACTGCGCTGGTGACGGCCGTTCGTCCGGTCGGTGTTGCGCCGCGGCCCGGCGGCCAGGTGGTCCGCCGCGGTGCGCGTCAGCTCGCGCTGGCGGCCCAGGTCGTCCTTCCACTCCTGGTGCTGCTGCTCCAGGCGCAGCCGCAGGGCCTCCTTGGCCTTCAGGTAGCCCGCGTAGCCGCCGCCGTGCCGGTGGACCGTCTGCCGGTCGGCGTCCACGTCCCACAGCGCCGTGCACACCCGCTCCAGGAAGACACGGTCGTGGGAGACGACCAGGAGGCTGCCGCGGTGGGAGCGCAGATGCTCCTCCAGCCATTCCAGGGCCTCCCGGTCCAGGTGGTTGGTCGGCTCGTCGAGGAGCATCAGCTGAGGTGCGGCGGCGAGCACGCAGGCCAGGCCGAGCCGGGCCTGCTCGCCGCCGGACAGTTCGGCGAGGCGCCGGCCGGGGTCCACGGACGCCAGGCCCAGGCCGTGCATGGCGGCCTGCACCCGGGCGTCGGCCGCGTAGCCGTCCCGGGCCTCGAACGCCTCCGTGAGGTCGCCGTACTCCTCCAGCAGGGCCGCCAGCCGCTCGCCATCCGCCTCGGCCATGGCCGTCTCGCAGCGCCGCAACCCGCGTTCCAGCGCGCGCAGTTCGGCGAGGGCGTGATCGATGGCGTCGCGCACCGTGTCGTCGGGCGTGAGGTCGGGGGTCTGCGGCAGATAGCCGACGCCGCCCGGCGCACGTACCCGCACCCGGCCCTCGTCGGGCTTGTCCAGCGAGGCGAGCAGGCGCAGCAGGGTGGACTTGCCCGAGCCGTTCTCCCCGATGACGCCGATGCGCTCGCCCAGGGTCACGGACTGGTGCACCCCGTCCAGCAGGCGACGGGTGCCGCGGCTGTGCACGATGTCGTCCAGGACCACCTGGAAGCCGCCGGGCGCGGCCGTGCCCGCTTCCGACAGCGGTTCTTCGAGGAGCGAAGTGCCGGACAGGGAGCTGTTGTGGGCGGGAGCAGTGGAAGGAGAAGAGTGATGCATGATTCGCACGCCGTTTCGTCAGGAGGCCAGCACATGTCGACCGAGGGGGCCTACTGCTCGAACGGGCGCCGGAAACGGGCATGACCGCACGGCCCAGGACAGAGACTGTCGTGAGAGGCCGGTGCGGTGCTTGAACGGCGGAAGAACGTGCCGCTTGTGCAAAGCGGTACGTGCCGTGCCCGCGGCACCCGGAGCTGCCCCGGGGCGGGCGTCAGAAGAAGTAGATGCCGGTGGTGGCGAAAGAGGGAATCACGACGCAGGAGTCTAGCGGAAACAGCCGGTGAAAGGGTGGTGATCTGGGGGCGGAACCGGCCAAGTGTCAATGGTTTTCGGCTGTTGTGGGTGGGGCGGCCGTCGACGGCGGGGGAGCGGGCGGGCCCGCCGGGAGGCCGCCGCGGGCGGGCCGGTGCGGCGGGCGGCACCTGCGAAAACGATCAGTGACGCGGTACGCGCCGCCGGCCCCGCACCCGGGCCCGGCGTCGGCGGCCGGCCGGTGCGCGCACTTCTCCGGGCACGGCGGGTGTGGTTAGTGTCTGCGGCATACACGTTCCCCGGGGCTGCGGCCGGCCGGGCCGCGGCGTCCCCGCCGCCACTCTCCCGCCTCTCCCGCCCCAGCTCTCCGCCCCACCAACTCTCGACCCCCCCTCTCCGTCCCCACTCTCCCGTCGACATGCCGCAGCAGCGAAAAGAGTCAGTGCTTATGTCCCGTCGTCACATCGCGATGATCGGCAACCCCATCGTCAGCCACGTCCTGCCCGGTCTCGCGGTCATCCGCGAACTCGTCGCGCGGGGACACCGGGTGACCTACGCGGACGCCCCGAACGTCGCCGACCTCGTCACCCCCACCGGCGCCGAGTTCGTCCCCTGGACCACCACCCTGCCCGTCGTCACCAACGACTGGCCGCAGGACGCGATCTCGGCGATGACCCTCTTCCTCGACGACGCGATCCAGGCGCTTCCCCAACTGCGCGCCCACTACGACGAGGACCCCGCCGACCTCTACCTCTACGACATCGGGTCCTACGCGGGCCGCGCGCTCGCCGAGGGGCAGAACCGGCCGTTCGTACAGCTCTCTCCGACGTACGTGTCGTGGGAGGGCTACCAGCAGGAGGTCGGCGACGTGCTGATGCAGCTGCCGGGCGCCGACGCGTACCGGCGGAAGTTCACCGACTGGCTCGCCGGGTGCGGGGCGAAGACGCTGGACGTGGACACCTTCAGCGGCATGCCCGACGGGACCATCGCGATGATCACCAAGGCGATGCAGCCCAACGCCGACCGGGTGAACACCGACGTGGTGACCTTCGTCGGCCCCTGCCTCGACGACCGCACCGACCAGGGGGGCTGGACCCGGCCGCCCGGCGCCGAGAAGGTGCTGCTGGTCTCCCTCGGCTCCGCGTACACCCTCCAGCCGGAGTTCTACCGCCAGTGCCTGGCGGCCTTCGGCGACCTGGACGGCTGGCACGTGGTCCTGCAGATCGGCAGGACCACCGACGCCGAGGAGCTGGGGGAGATCCCGGCCAACGTCGAGGTGCACCACTGGGTGCCGCAGCTGGCGATCCTGGAGCAGGCCGACGCCTTCGTCACCCACGCCGGGATGGGCGGGAGCAGCGAGGGCCTCTACACGGGCGTGCCGATGATCGCCGTACCGCAGGGCGCCGAGCAGTTCGCCAACGCCGACCAGCTCGTCAAACTCGGCGTGGCCCGGCGGATCGACACGGCCGACGCCGACGCCGACACCCTGCGCACGGCGCTGCTGGAGCACACCGCCGACCCGGAGGTCCGCCGCCGTTCGGACGAACTCCGCGCCGAACTGCTGGCGGAGGGCGGCACCCGGCGGGCCGTCGACCTCATCGAGGCCGCCCTCGGCTGAACCGACGGCGGCCCCCTCAGCCCGCCGTCGCCCCCTGCCGGGCGGCGGCGGACACGACGTCGTCGACGGCCCGGCGCAGCGGAACCCCGGGCCGCCACCCCGTCACCTCCCGGAACTCCGACGAGTCGACGTCGAGGTCGCGGAAGTCGCCGGTCTCGGCGTAGCCCGGGGGGTCCACCGACAGCACCGGGACGGGCGGCCGGCCGGTGTGGCGGGCCGCGCTCGCGGCGATGGTCCTGAACAGGTCGCCGAGCGACACGACGTGCCCGCCCACCGCACAGGCACGGCCGTCGAGTTCCGTCGCGTGGTCGAGCGCTACGGCGAAGGCGCGGGCCGCGTCGGCCACGTCGAGGAACTCGCGCCGCAGGGTGCCGTCGTGCCACAGGGTGAGGGTCTCGCCGCGCAGCGCCCGGCGGGCCATCGAGGGGGTCACGCCCGCGTCGCTGCCGACGGTGGTGGGCAGCCGGAGCGCGACGCCGCGGACGGCGCCCCGTGCCGCGGCGTCGAGCAGGTGCCGCTCCGCGGCTGCCTTCTGCCGGGCGTAGGCGCTGCGCCCCGGGCGGTCGTCCGCCGCCTGGTTGCTGCTGGCCAGCACGACGGCCGGCCGCGGACCCCCGCCGGGCACCGCCGCGCACCGCGCGACCACCTCGCGCACCAGGTCCACGTTGACCCGCTCCGCCTCCGGGTCCCGCGCCGCCGAGCGCCATGCGCCCTCACCCGCCGTACGGACGACCAGGTGGAGCACCGCGTCGGCGCCGCGGACCGCGTCGGCGACGGCGCCCTCGTCGGTGAGGTCCGCCAGCACCTTCTCGACGACCGCCGGGCCGCCGTCCGGCACGGTGAACGGGCGGCGGGCCACCGCGCGCAGCCGTACGGGACGCCGGGAGAGCTCCCGCAGGACGGCGCGGCCGATGTACCCGGAGGCGCCCAGGACGACGACCAGGGGGCGGCGGGACGCGGCGGGACGCGTGCCGGGGGAAGGGGGTCCTGCCATTGCTGTTGCCTCATTCCGTGGCGTGCTGCCACCTCGGGCCCTCAAGGAACGTTCGTCCTTGAATCGAGCGGGGACGGCTCCGCGTTGGCGTGCTCAGTACACCGGGGCAGAATCGTCGACTGTCCGTCACGTGCTTGACGTATCAAGGGAGTTGTTCATGCGGGTGCTCCTCGCGACTTTCGCGCACACCACGCACTTCCATGGTTTCGTGCCGCTCGCGGGGGCCCTGAGAGCGGCGGGCCACGACGTGCGGGTGGCCAGTCAGCCCGGCTTCGCCGACGAGATCACCGGCGCCGGGCTCACCGCCGTACCGGTGGGGGAGGACCACCGGCTGCTCGACGCGATGCGCGAGAAGGGGGCGGAGATCCAGAAGTACTCCGCGGACATCGACCTGTCCCGCCCCGAGGTCTTCGACTGGGACTACCTGTTCCACCTCTACGACCTGTCCGTTCCCCACTTCTACTCGGTGATCAACGACGAGTCGTTCGTCCGCGGACTCGTCGGGTACGCCCGCAGGTGGCAGCCGGACCTGGTGCTCTGGGAGCCGTACACGTTCGCCGGGGCGATCGCCGCGCGCGCGTGCGGCGCCGCCCACGCACGGGTTCTGAACGCGAGCGACCTCAACGCCCACTTCCGCCGGGAGTTCCTCGCCCGCCTCGCCGAACAGCCCGCCGACGCGCGCCCCGACCCGCTGCGGGACTGGCTGGCGGGCGCCGCCGAGCAGCACGGGACGCCCTACGACGAGGAACTGGTGGTCGGCCAGTGGACCGTCGACATGCAGCCGGCCCGGTTCCGGCTCGACCTGGGCCTGCCGACGGTGGGCATGCGGTACCTGCCCTACAACGGCCCGGCCGTCGTCCCCGACTGGCTGAAGGAGCCCCCGGCCCGGCGGCGGGTGTGCCTGTCGGCCGGCTCCACCGGCACCAGCTTCACCGCGGACCCGGAGGTCCTCCACCACTACCTCCAGGTCCTCTCGGAGGTAGACGCGGAGATCGTCGTCACCGTCGACCCCGCCTTCCTGCGGGAGACAGGACCCCTGCCCGAGAACGTCAGGGCCGTCGGCTTCGCCCCGCTGGACGTCCTGCTGGAGAGCTGCTCGGCCGTGATCCACCACGGCGGGAACGGCACCTGGTCGACCGCCCTGCACCACGGGGTGCCGCAGGTCGTCGTGCCGTACCTGTGGGACACGCTCCTGCGGGCGCAGATGACGGCGGAGGCGGGAGCCGGCCTCTACCTGAGGGAGAGCGAGGTGAGCGCCGGGGAACTCCGCGACAGCGTGGCCCGGGTGCTCGACGAGCCCTCGTTCCTCGACCGGGCCCGCCTGCTGCGCGACGAGGTGCGGGCCGAGACCGGCCCCCAGGACGTGGTGGCCGCCCTGGAGGAGCTCACCCGACGGCACCGCGGCGTTCCCACGACGGCCGCCGCCGGCTGAACCGGTGGCGGCACCGGTGGCGGTGCGGGGCCCGCGGCGGTACGGGTACGGGCCCCGCACCACCGCCGCCCCGTGCGCTCACGTCGACCGGTGCGCTTACGCCGACCCGTGCGCTCACGTCGCGCCGTCCGCGCGCAGCAGCCCCCGGTGCGCGCCCCAGCCGTCGGCGATGTCCTGTTCCATCTGGTGCAGCCGGGCGGTCACGGCCTGGTCGAAACCGTCGAGGAAGTACTCGTCGCCGGAGTGCGGTTCGATGTGCGGGGCGCGCTCGACGAACTCGGCGACCACCTCGTGCAGGCTCTTCGTCGGGGTGACGCGCCCCGCGATGTAGCGGTCCGCGCCCTTGAGGCCGGGGAACCCCGACTCCCGGTAGAGGTAGACGTCGCCCAGGAGGTCGACCTGCACCGCGACCTGCGCGTGCGCGGAAGGGCGCATGGTCTCCGGGGTGATGCGCAGCAGCTCGGCGTCCACCCCGCTGCGCAGACTCTCCAGGGCGTACCCCAGGTCGATGTGCAGCGTGGGGGTGCGCTCCTTGGCGTACGCGGTGAAGTCCCGCAGCGCGTCGCGCAGTTGGGCGCGCTCGGCGGCGGCGAGCCGGCCGTCGGCACGGCCGCTGTAGTCCTCGCGCACCGTCACGAAGTCCAGCGGGCGGCCGGGGGAGTGCTCGTTGAGCTCCGCCACGAAGTCCACGAGGTCCATCAGCCGGTCGGCCCGGCCGGGCAGGACGATGTAGTTGAGGCCCAGGCGCAGCGGTGCGCCCAGGGCCTCGCGCTGTGCCAGGAAGGAGCCCAGGTTGGCGCTGACCCGCGTGAAGGCGCGCGGTTTGGTGGTGGTGGCCTCGTACTCGTCGTCGTTCAGGCCGTAGAGCGAGGTGCGGATCGCGTGCAGCGACCACAGCCCCGGCTGGCGCTCCAGCGTCCTGTCGGTGAGGGCGAAGGCGTTGGTGTAGAGCGTCATGTCGAGCCCGCGGTCGCCGCCGCGCGCCGCGAGTTCGCCGAGCCCCGGGTTGGTGAGCGGCTCAAGGCCGCCGGAGAAGTAGACGGTCGAGGGCTGGGTGTCGGGCACCTCCTCGATGACCGAGGCGAACATGGCGTTCCCGGTGTCCAGCGCGGAGGCGTCGTACCGGGCGCCGGTGACGCGTACACAGAAGTGGCAGCGGAACATGCAGGTCGGCCCGGGGTAGAGGCCGACGCTGTACGGGAAGGCCGGGCGGCCGTGCACGGCCGCCTCCAGCGCGCCCGTCCGTTCCAGCGGCAGGATGGTGTTGGTCCAGTACTTGCCCTCGGGCCCCCGCTGAACGGCCGCGCCCAGCTCGGGCGTCCGGCCGAAGAGGTCGAGCAGCGCGGCGAAGTCCGCCCGGTCCACGCCGAGCAGGTGGCGGGCCTGCTCCAGGGTGGTGAAGGGGTGGGAGCCGTACCGTACGGCCAGGTCGACGAGGTGCTCCGCCCTTTCCCGCACCCGGTCGCCGGTGTCGCCGGGCCGGGCGATGCGGGTGCGCAGCACGGCGATCGCCGCGGCCCGGTCGCCGCCGGGACGCGCCACGTCCTCGATCGCCTGGGCTGCCTGTGCCGTCTGGGCGGGCGGTGTTGTCCGTGCGGATGGTGCGGGGGGTGCGGGTGGTGCCGTTCGGGCGGTGTCCACGAGAACTCTTACCTCCGGGTCGGTGGGGTACGGACGGCGCTCACGCGGGCTCCGCTCCGGTCCACATGGCGTCGATCTGCCGGCCGCGCTCCGCGGCGAGCCGCACGATGCTGCACACCCGGCGGATGTCCTCGAAGGACACCGAAGGACCGGTGGGGAGCGCGAGCACCCGCTCGGCGAGGCGCTCGGTGTGTTCGAGGCGGAGCGGGGGGTCGGTGCGGTAGGCGGGCATCAGGTGGCAGGGGGGCGAGAAGTACAGCTGGGGGAAGACCTTCTCGGCCTGCAGCAGGGCCTGCAGCCGGTCGCGGTGCAGTCCCGTGACGGCACGGTCCGTCAGCAGGACCAGGTACTGGTGGTTGTTGCGCTCGCTCTCGTCGAAGGGCAGCACCTCCACGCCCGGCACCCCGCGCAGCTCCGACCGGTAGAGGGCGTGGTTCTCCCGGTTGCGTTCCCGGGTCCCGGCGAAGGCGTCGAGGGAGGTCAGGCCCATGGCGGCCGAGCACTCGCTCATCTTGGCGTTGATCCCGACGGCGGTCACCGACTTGTCCCGGTCGATGCCGAAGTTGCGCAGGGCCACCAGCCGTTCGGCCAGCTCGCCGTCGTCGGTGGTCACCGCCCCGCCCTCGAAGGACATGACCGTCTTGGTGGCGTGGAGGCTGAACACCTCCGCGTTGCCGAAGCTGCCGATCGGCCGGTCGCCGGAGGTGCAGCCGAAGGCGTGGGCCGCGTCGAAGAACAGCTTCACCCCGTGTTCCGCGGCGAGCTTCTCCAGCTCGACGACGGGCGCCGCCCGGCCCCACAGGTGCACGCCGAGGATGGCTCCGGTGTCGGGGGTGATGAGTTCCGCGACCCGCGCGGGATCCAGGCAGCCGGTGACCGGGTCGACGTCGCAGAACACCGGCTCAAGACCTATCCAGCTCGCCGCGTGGGGGGTGGCCGCGAAGGTCAGCGAGGGCATGATGACCTGCCCGGTGACGCCCGAGGCCCGCAGCAGCAGTTGGAGCGCCGAGGTGGCGTTGCAGGTGGCGACGCAGTGCCGCACGCCGGTGAGGTCGGCGATGCGGGCCTCCAGCTCCGTGGCCAGCGGGCCGCCGTTGGTCAGCCAGTCGTTGTCCAGGGCCCATTCGAGGCGGGCCAGGAACCGTGCCCGGTCGCCGACGGTGGGCATGCCCACCAGCAGCGGGCGCAGGAAGGCGGAAGGACCGCCGAACAGGGCGAGATCGGTGACGACGCGTTTCACGGCTCACCGCCAGCCGACGGGCAGCGCGACCGGACCCCGCATGAACATATGACGCCACGTCAAGTCCTGGGCCGGTACGGCGAGTTCAAGTTCTGGGAAGCGTTTCAGGAGGAGGCCGAAGGCGATCTCCGCCTCCGCCCGCGCCAGTGCGGCGCCCAGGCAGTAGTGGATGCCGTGGCCGAAGGTGAGGTGGCTGCCGTCGTTCCGCTCGACCCGGAAGGACTGCGGGTCCTCGAACCGGGCCGGGTCGCGGTTGGCGGCGGCCAGGTTGATCAGGACGGTGCTGTGCGCGTCGATGGACACCCCGCCGATCTCGACGGGCTCCAGGCTGTGCCGGCTCGTCATCTCGAT
Organism: Streptomyces sp. NPDC054863; assembly: GCF_053610825.1. Classification (NCBI taxonomy): domain Bacteria; kingdom Bacillati; phylum Actinomycetota; class Actinomycetes; order Kitasatosporales; family Streptomycetaceae; genus Streptomyces; species Streptomyces sp. NPDC054863. The sequence continues at coordinate 26,918 of NZ_JBSGZD010000011.1, forward strand.
GGGCGCCATGTAGCGCAGGACCTCTTCGACGGCCGGTCCCACCAGGGCGTCGTCCGCGCGGACCGCGGCGAGCTGCCCGGGGTGGGTCAGCAGCAGGAAGGCCCCGGTGCCGAGCACGTTGACCGTGGTCTCGATCCCGGCGACGAGCAGCAGGAACACCATCGAGATCAGCTCCGCCTCGGAGAGGCGGTCCCCGGAGTCGTGCTGGACGACCAGGGCCGACAGCAGGTCCTCGCCCGGCTCGTCGCGGCGGCGGCGGACCAGCGAGCGGACGCATCCGAAGAGGCTGCGGTACGAGGCGGCGTTGCGCTCCGCGAACGCCGGATCGCTCTCGACGACGTGCTGGGACCAGGTCTGGAAGTCCGTACGGTCCTCCTCGGGCACGCCGAGCAGTTCGCACATGACGGTGAGCGGGAGCGGGCGGGCGAGCGCGGCCACCAGGTCCCCGCCGCCGGTGGCGGCGAACTTCTCCAGCAGGTCCTCGGTGATCTGCTGGATCCTGGGCCGCAGCGCGTTGATGCGCCGCACGGTGAATTCCCTGGTGACGAGCTTGCGCAAGCGGCCGTGGTCCGGCTCGTCGCTGCGGAACATGTTCCGCCGGAAGTACTCGCTCAGGTCGTCGGGGATGCCCGTGGCCGCCGAGAGGTCGATGTCCGTCTGCTTCGTGGGGTCGTTGCTGAGCAGGGGGGAGCTCAGCGCGGCCCGGACGTCCTCGTAGCGGTTCACGAGCCAGACGAGGGAGCCGTCGTAGAAGCGCACCCTGGTGACGGGGCGCTGTTCGAGGAGCTCCCGGTAGGTCGCGTACTGGTCGGTGTGGAAGTGCTCGCCGGCCAGGTCGAGCACCTCGGGCAGGTGCGGCTGGTTCATGGTGTCCTTTCACCGGTGGGGGGCCCGGAGCGCCCGGGGGCGCGGTGGGGCGCGCGGTCTCGGCGGGGAGCTTTGGCGCTGCGGCTCCAGCGGCGCATGGCGGGCAGTTCGACCGTGGTGTGCAGGAGCTGGGCGGCAGCCGCGCAGACGAAGAACAGCACGACCGCCAGAGCGGTCAGCGGGAGCAGCCCGGGCCGGTAGCCGGTCGGCAGCGCGGCGAAGCAGGCCGTGAGGATCATGTGGTGCACGAGGTAGAAGGCGAAGGAGAGTTCACCGAGCCGCACCACGAGGGGACGGCGGGCCAGGGAAGGGAGGTCCTTGCGGTCCCGGGTGGCGGCCGTGGCGATGAGCACGGCCAGCGGGACGACGGTGGCGCTCGCCATCGCCCACAGGTGGGGCGCCTTGGTGGCCGCGGTCGTGACCCCGGCCACCGCGTATCCGGCGCAGCACAGGACCACGGCGAGGCGGCTGCTGACGAAGCGCCACATCCCGCGCCGTACGAGAAGGGCGAGCACGATGCCCAGCGCGAACTCCAGGAGGCGCACCGGGGGAGCGGTGTAGACGAGCCAGAACTGGGTCAGGCTGTAGCCCGCCAGCGGCAGGGGCTCCCCGGGCAGCAGCCGGACCAGGTGCGGGACGGCCATGATCAGGGCGGCCAGGACCCCGGCGGCCGGCCACAGCCCCCGTCGCGGGAGCCGGCGCAGCGCCCCGTACAGGAACGGGAACATCAGGTAGAAGAACAGCTCACAGGCGAGCGTCCACGAGATCGGGTTGACCGTGGCGGTGAGCGTCATGGCGGGCACCCACGCCTGAACGAGCAGCAGGGCGGCGGCAGTTGTCGACACGGTCACGACGGCGCCGGTGACGAGGGCCAGGACCAGACCGGCCGACCAGGTCACGACGTGGCTGGGGAAGATCTTCGTCACCCGCCGCCGCCAGAACTGCCGGACGGTGTCGCCCGGCCGTGCCGCGTACGTCAGGACGAACCCGCTGAGGACGAAGAAGAAGGAGACTCCGACCGGCCCGGCGGGCAGCAGGAAGTACGCCAGGTCGCGCGAGGCGGGGTCGGCCTGCGGGCTGAACTGGCTCAGGGCGTGGCAGACGTACACCAGGAGGGCGGCGAAGAACCTCAGCCCGGTCAGTGACGGCAGCCGCTGCGCCTGACTTCCCCGGCCGGCGGGTGCGCCGGCGCGGGAGGACTCGTGGGATTTTTGCGCAGATGTCAAGGCTCGCCGGCCCTTCTCTTGGTTGCCGATGCCCAGAAACTCGGTCGCTGATTAATGGAATGCCTTGTCGTGTGCGACCGGAAGCGAATGGAGGCTACCCGACCCGGTCGAATTCCGGTAGGTCGGTCCGAGAATCTCGGGAGCGCGGGAGCGAGTGTGGGCGGAAGGTTTGTATCCGCTTTCTGGCGATATCTTTCCGTAAGCCGGTTGAATTCAGCTACAGAGGAACTAAAGAGGCGATGTCGGGGTGCTGGAATTCCACCGTTCAAGCGTCGCACTATCGGCTCTGACCTGCGACTTCTTGGTTTCCAAGCGGATTCTTCGCACAAAGATACCTTGGTCCGGCAGGCTCGTTGATGTACGTTCAACCAGTCACTGATCAAAGGCAGTGGACCATTTAAGGACCGGCGGAAAAACCGGCAGAAAGACCGCCGGAAACATTGATTTTGGCGGTGGCTCGCGCACCTCGCCGGGCAGGTCGCGGACGATGCGGCCGGGATTTCCGCAGGCCGTGTTCTGCACACGTGCGGACGACTAAAAACGTGCGGACGACTTAGGAGTCGGGTGTGAACGGCAGCCCCTTTCAGGGAAAGAACACTTCCGCTTCCGTCGGAGGGGCCACCCGGCCGTGGGTCCTGTCCGGAGCGGACGACGGGGCGCTGCGGGCACGGGCGCGCCTGCTCCTCGCCCACCTCCACGCCCGGCCGGACGCCGACGTCGACGGGTTCGGCGCCGCACTCGCCCGCGCGGACCTGCGCCTGCCGCGGCGGGCGGTGATCGTCGCCTCCTGTCGCGAGGAACTCCTCGACGGCCTGGCCGCGGTCGCCGACGGCGTCCCGCACACGGCGGTGGTGCTCGGGCGGGCGGCCGGCCCCGCGCCCGTCACCTTCGTCTATCCGGGCCAGGGCTCCCAGTGGCCGGGCATGGCCAGGGAACTCATGGGCGAGTCACCGGTGTTCGCCGACGCGCTCGCACGGTGCGCCGAGGTCTTCGCCGCCGAGTCCGGCTGGTCGCTGACCGAAGCCCTCGACACCGCAGGCGCCCCCGGCACCACGCCCCGGGTGGAGGTCGTACAGCCCGCCCTGTACGCGGTGAGCGCGGCCCTCACCGAACTGTGGCGCTCCTTCGGCGTCGAGCCCGACGCCGTCGTCGGACACAGCATGGGCGACCTCGCCGCCGCCCATGCCGCCGGGGGCGTGGAGATCCAGGACGGTGCCCGCGCGGTGGCGCTGTGGAGCAGGGAACTCATGCCGCTCGTCGGCAAGGGCGACATGGCGTCGGTCGCGCTGAGCGCCGACGAGATCACCGGCCGGCTGGCCTCCTGGGGCCCGGACCTCGTCCTGGCCGGCATCAACGGCCCCCGCTCGGTGCTGCTGGCCGGAGCCACGGACGCGATCGGGCGCTGCACGGCGCAGCTGACCGCCGAAGGGGTCCGCGCCCAGGTGATCGGCGTCTCGATGGCCGCGCACTCCCCGCACATGGACGACGTCGTCGACGCATTGCGCACGGCGCTCGACTGGTTCACCCCCGGCGAGGGCACCGTCGCGTTCTACTCCAGCCTCACCGGCGCCACCCTCGACACCCGTCGGCTGACCGCGGACCACTGGTGCGCGAACTTCCGCAACCCCGTGCAGTTCGCGCGCTCGGTGCGTGCCTGCGCCGACGAGAGGGCGGGCGTGTTCGTCGAGGTGAGCCCGCACCCCGTCCTCACGGCCGCCGTGCGCCAGACCCTCGACGCGGCGGGTGCCGAGCGCGCGGTGCTCCCCACGCTCCAGCGCGGCCAGGGCGGGCTGCGGCGCTTTCTGCGCGCGGTGGCGGAGGCGTACACCCACGGCGTGGAGGTCGACTGGACGGCCGCCTTCCACGGCGTCGCGGCAGCGCCCACGGCCGACCTGCCGGAGCTCCCGCCCGCCGGAGGGGACGGCGCTCTGAATCCTGGCGCCCCGGACCCCGGCGCCCTGGAGGGCGGGGTTGCCGAAGCTTCCCCGCCGGCTCTCTTCCCCGCGGGAACACCGCCGCACGAGATACGGCGGCGGCTGTCCCACCTCGTACGCACCGAGACCGCCGCAGTGACCGGCGCCCGGCCCGAGGCCGCGGACGGCTCGCTCACCTTCGCCGAACTCGGGCTCGACTCCGTCCTCGCGGTGCAGCTGCGCGACCGCCTCGCGACGGCCGTCGGCCAGGACATCAACATCGCCATGCTCTTCGACCACCCCACCCCGCACGCCCTCACCGACGCGCTGCACGACCAGTTGTACCCGCGGACGACGCACCCCGGGACGGGCCCCGAAGCGGCCCCGGAACGGCCGCTGCCGGGGGCCGGGCACGACGCGGACGAGCCGATCGCCGTCGTCGCCATGGCCGTGCGGCTGCCCGGCGGCGTGCGCACCCCCGAGCAGTTCTGGGAGCTGCTCTCGGGCGGGCACGACGCCGTCACGGGCCTGCCCACGGACCGCGGCTGGGACCTGGAGGCGCTCCTCCACCAGGATCCGGCGCACTCCGCCGCGGTGCGCCAGCGCTCCGGCGGCTTCCTGCACGACGCCACCGGCTTCGACGCGGACTTCTTCGGCATCTCGCCGCGCGAGGCCCTGGCCATGGACCCGCAGCAGCGGCTCCTCCTGGAGGTCGCCTGGGAAGCGCTGGAGCGGGCCGGGATCTCCCCCGACGCGGTGCGCTCCACGCCCACCGGGGTGTTCACCGGCGTCATCGCGCAGGAGTACGGCCCGCGCATGGCCGACGGCGGTGACGACGTCGGGGGCTATCTGGTGACCGGGACGACCACCAGCGTCGCCTCCGGGCGGATCGCCTACACGCTGGGCCTCGAAGGACCGGCCGTCACCGTGGACACCGCCTGCTCGTCCTCGCTCGTGGCGCTGCAACTCGCCTGCCGTTCCCTGCGCGCGGGGGAGACGGACCTGTGCCTGGCGGGCGGCGCGACCGTGATGCCGACGCCCGGCATGCTCGTCGACTTCAGCAGGCTCGGCGCGCTCGCCCCCGACGGCCGGTGCAAGGCGTTCTCGGCCGACGCCGACGGCTTCGGGATGGCGGAGGGCGCCGGCATGCTCCTGCTGGAGCGGCTGTCCGACGCCCGGCGCAACGGCCATCCGGTGGTGGGCCTGGTCCGTACGGTGGCCGTCAACCAGGACGGCGCGAGCAACGGGCTGTCCGCGCCCAACGGCCGGGCCCAGGCCCGGGTGATCCGGCAGGCGCTCGCCGGGAGCGGACTGCTCCCCGCCGACGTGGACGCGGTCGAGGCGCACGGCACCGGCACCCGGCTCGGCGACCCGATCGAGGGCCGCGCCGTGATCGAGGCCTACGGAGCGGGCCGCCCCGCCGACCGGCCGCTGTGGCTGGGCTCGGTGAAGTCCAACATCGGCCACACCCAGGCCGCCGCCGGCGTGACCGGCGTCATCAAGATGCTCCTCGCGATGCGGCACGGCACGCTGCCGCGGACCCTGCACGCCGACCGCCCCTCCACGGAGGTGGACTGGTCCGGCGGCGCGGTGCGGCTGCTGACCGAACAGGTCCCCTGGCCCGAGACGGAGCGGCCCCGCCGGGCGGGCGTCTCGTCCTTCGGCATCAGCGGCACCAACGCGCACGTCATCGTCGAGGCGGCGCCTGCCGAGGCGGCGCCCGTCGAGTCAACTTCCGTCGAGTCAACTTCCGTCCAGGCAGGACTTGTTGAGGCAGGGACTGCTGAGGCGGCGCGCGCCGCCGTCCTGGCGCCGTGGGTCGTGTCGGCGCACAGCGGGACCGCGCTGCGCGCGCAGGCGGGCCGCCTCGCCGCCCATCTGCGCGAGCACCCCGGACACGCCCCCGCCGACGTGGCGTTCTCGCTGGCCACCACCCGGGCGGCGGCCCGCCACCGGGCCGCGTTCGTGCCGGACGGGACCGCCGGGGCACTGGCCGTCCTCGACGCGCTCGCCGCGGGCGACACCGAGGGCGCCGTGGCCGGTACGGCCCGGCCGCAGGCCTCGCCCGTCTTCGTCTTCCCCGGCCAGGGCTGGCAGTGGGCGGGCATGGCGGTCCGGCTGTACGACACCTCACCGGTGTTCGCGCGCGCCATGGACGAGTGCGCCGCGGCCCTGGAACCGCACCTGGACTTCGCCGTCCTGCCGTTCCTGCGCGAGCAGGACGCCGCGGCGGACGGCAGGCCCGACGCCGACCTCTCCACCGACCGCGTCGACGTGGTGCAGCCGGTCCTGTTCGCGGTGATGGTGTCGCTCGCGGCGCTGTGGCGTTCCTGTGGTGTGGAGCCTGCCGCAGTGATCGGGCACTCCCAGGGTGAGATCGCGGCGGCCTGCGTGGCCGGCGCCCTCTCGCTCGACGACGCGGCCCGCCTGGTGGCCGTCCGCAGCCGCGTCATCGGCCAACTGCACGCAAGCGGCGGCACGGACGGAAGCAGCGCCACGGACGGAAGCGGCGGCACTGCCGGAAGTGGCGGGATGGCTGCCGTCGCCGCCACCGCCGCCGACCTGACCCACCGACTCGACCGCTACGAGGGCCGCCTGGAGATCGCCGCGCTCAACGGGCCGCGCTCCGCGGTGGTGGCCGGTCCCGACGCCGACCTCCAGCACCTCGTCGCCGCCCTCGAAGCCGACGGCGTCCGGGCCAGGCGGCTGCCCGTCGACTACGCGTCGCACACCGTGTCCATGGAGGCCGCGCGGGCCGCCCTGCACGAGGAACTGGGGGACATCGAGCCGCTGCCCGCAAGCGTGCCCTTCTTCTCCACGGTGACCGGGGACTGGGCGCGGCCCGGAGAGCTGGACGGCGCCTACTGGTTCCGCAACCTCCGGGAGACCGTACGGTTCGAACCGGCCGTGCGGGCGCTCGCCGCACAGGGACACCGCGCGTTCATCGAGGTGAGCGCCCACCCGGTGCTCACCTCCGCCATCGAGGAGACCGGGCACGAGGTCGGTGCGGACCTGGCCGTGACCGGGACCGTACGCCGGGGCCACGGCGAACCCCAGGACTTCGCCCGCGCCCTGGCGGCGGCGTGGACGGCGGGCGTGCCCGTGCGCTGGGACTCGGTGTTCCTCGGCGTCCGGCCGCGTCGGGTACCGCTGCCCACCGCGCCGTTCCAGCGGGAGCGCGTCTGGTGGGAGCCCGCGCAGGGCACGGACACCGCGCCCGGCGGGGACGCGGCCGACGCGCTCCGCTACCGCATCGACTGGCAGCGGACACCCGCCCACGAACCCACCGGCGACGGCCCGCGCACCTGGCTCGTCGTCCGGTACGACGGGGCGGCGGGCCCCGCAGCCGAGGCGGCGCGCGCGTCCCTCGAAGCGGCCGGTGCGACGGCGAAGGACCTCGTGGTCGCCGGTACGCCGACGCGGGCGGAACTGGCGCAGGCCCTCCACGCCGCCGCCGCGGGCGCGGACCGGATCGGCGTGCTGTCCCTGCTGGCAGTGGACGAGCGGGGCGGAAGCGGCACCCTCCTGGGCGACGGCACCCTCCTGGGCGACGGCACCCTCCTGGGCGACGGCACCCTCCTGGGCGACGGCACCCCCCTGAGCAACGGCACCCCCCTGAGCAACGGCACTCCCCAGAGCAACGGCACCCCCCTGGGCCTGCCGTCCCTCGGCGGCACCGTCGTCCTCGCCCAGGCCCTCGCCGACTCCGGTCTCGACGGCGCGCTGTGGTGCCTCACCGAAGGGGTCCAGGTCACCACCGTCGACGAACGTCCCGCCGACCCCGCGCGGGAGGCCCTGTGGGGGCTGGGGCGCGTCATCGCCCTGGAGAACCCGGGTCTGTGGGGCGGGCTGATCGACGTGCCCGACGCCTCCACGGACGAGATCGCCCGCTCGCTCGCGGGGGTGCTGGCCGGCGGGAGCGGCGAGGACCAGGTCGCCCTGCGCGCCGACGGAGTGTTCGTACGACGCTGGAAGCGGGCTGCGCCCCGGCCCCGGACCGCATCGCGCACCTGGTCGCCCACCGGTACGGCACTGGTCACCGGAGGCACCGGTGGCATCGGCCGCCACGTCGCCCGGTGGCTCGCCCGGCACGGCGCCCCGCACCTCGTCCTCACCAGCCGCAGCGGCCCCGACGCCCCCGGCGTCGCCGAACTGGCCGCCGAACTGCGCGCGCTCGGCTCCGAGGTGACCGTCGCCGCGTGCGACGTCACCGACCGCGACGCCCTGCGCGCGCTCCTGGAGAGCCTGCCGGGGGACCAGCCGCTCACTTCGGTGTTCCACACCGCGGCCACTCTCGACGACGCCACTCTCGACGCCCTGTCGGGCGACCGGATCGAGCAGGCCGGCCGTGCCAAGGCCCTGGGCGCCAGGCACCTGCACGAACTCACCGCGGACGCGCCGCTGACCGCGTTCGTCCTGTTCTCCTCGTTCGCCTCCGCGTTCGGCGCACCGGGCCTGGGCTGCTACGCCCCCGGCAACGCCTACCTCGACGGCCTGGCACGGCAGCGGCGCGCCGAGGGGCTGCCCGCGACCTCGGTGGCCTGGGGCACCTGGGCCACCAGCGGCATGGCCGAGGGCCCGGTGGCGGAGCGCTTCCGCAGGCACGGCGTCGTCGAGATGGCCCCGGAAGAAGCCCTCGACGCCCTTCGTACGGCACTGGACCGGGCGGAAGTCTGCCCCGTGATCATCGGCATCGAGTGGGAGCACTTCCTGCTCGCGTACACCGCGCAGCGGCCCACCCGGCTGTTCGACGCGCTGTCCGAGGCCCGGGACGTGCGGGAGGCCGCGCGCCGGGAGCACGGCGTGGCCCAGGCACCGTCCGGCGGCCTGGCGGACCTGCCCCCGGCCGAGCGCGGGCAGAAGCTCCTGGACCTGGTGCGCCGGCACGCCGCGGCGGTGCTCGGGCACCGGGACCCGGAACGGATCGATCCGGTACGGGCGTTCCGCGAGCTCCACTTCGACTCGCTGGCCTCGGTGGAACTGCGCAACCGCCTGACGGCCGCGACCGGCCTGCGCCTGCCCGCGACCCTCGTCTACGACCACCCGCACGCCCGGGCCGTCGCCGCCTTCCTGGAGAGCGAACTCTTCGACGGGGCGGCGCCCGAGCCGGAACCGCGGCCTGCCGTCGGCGGCGCCAGGGGCAGGGAAGGGGCCGGGGACGATCCGGTCGTGATCGTGGGCATGGCCTGCCGGTTCCCCGGCGGTGTCGAATCCCCGGAGGGGCTGTGGGAGTTCATCACCGCGGACGGCGACGCCTCGGCCGCGGCGCCGGACGACCGGGGCTGGGACCGGCGCGGAGTGCCGGACACCGGTACGGGCCGCCCCATGGGCAACTTCCTTGAAGGAGCGGGCGACTTCGATCCGGCGTTCTTCGGGATTTCGCCGCGCGAGGCGCTGGCGATGGACCCGCAGCAGCGGCAGGTCCTGGAGGTCGCCTGGGAGGCCTTCGAGCGGGCGGGCATCCTGCCGGAGACCTTGCGCGGCAGCGACACCGGGGTGTTCGTCGGCATGTCGCACCAGGGGTACGCGGCCGGACCGGTCGAGCGCAGGGACGAGGTCGAGGGCTATCTGCTCACCGGCAGCACGGCCAGCGTCGCCTCGGGCCGGGTGGCGTACGCCCTGGGCCTCGAAGGACCCGCGCTGACGGTGGACACGGCGTGTTCGTCGTCGCTGGTGGCGCTGCACCTGGCGGCCCGCTCGCTGCGGGACGGCGAGTCGTCGCTCGCGGTGGCCGGCGGGGTGTCCGTGATGGCGGGCCCGGAGGTGTTCACGGAGTTCGCGCGGCAGGGCGCCCTGTCGGCCGACGGACGCTGCAGGGCGTACTCCCATGACGCCGACGGCTTCGGCATGGGCGAGGGCGTCGGTCTGGTCGTGCTGGAGCGGTTGTCGGATGCGCGGCGGCTTGGGCATGAGGTGCTGGCGGTGGTGCGGGGGAGTGCGGTGAATCAGGACGGGGCCAGTAATGGTCTGTCCGCGCCGAGTGGTCCGGCGCAGCAGCGGGTGATCCGTGGTGCGTTGGCGAATGCCGGGCTTTCTCCCTCCGATGTGGATGTGGTGGAGGGGCACGGTACGGGGACGGTGCTGGGTGATCCGATCGAGGCGCAGGCGCTGTTGGCGACGTACGGGCAGGAGCGGGATGGTCAACTTCCGTTGTGGCTGGGGTCGTTGAAGTCGAACATCGGTCATGCGCAGGCGGCTGCGGGGGTGGCCGGTGTGATCAAGATGGTGCAGTCGTTGCGGCACGGTGCGCTTCCGGCGACGTTGCATGCGCAGGAGCCGTCGTCGCACGTGGACTGGTCGTCGGGTGCGGTGGAGGTGCTGCGTGAGGCGCGTGAGTGGCCGCAGGTGGATGGTCGTCCGCGTCGTGCGGGGGTGTCGGCGTTCGGTGTGAGTGGGACGAACGCGCACGTGATCGTCGAGGAGCCGCCTGCGACGGTGGTCCGCCCGGTGGCGGGTTCGGTGGGTGTGCTGGAGGCCGCGGGTGTCGTGCCGCTGGTGCTGTCCGCACGTACGGAGAGTGCACTGAGCGCCCAATTCAGCCGTCTGGCAGCGCACTTGACGTGCCATCAGGACAGTCGGCTGCCGGAGGTGGCCCGGACCCTCACCGCGGCACGGCAGACCTTCGACCGTCGGGCCGTGGCCCTCGTACGCGACATCGAGGACGCCGACGAGACCCTGCGTGCCCTCGCCGAGGGCCGCCCCACGTCCCGCGCCGTCACCGGTGTGGGCGGTGGGGGTCGTCGGGTGGTGTGGGTGTTCCCGGGTCAGGGCTCGCAGTGGGTCGGGATGGGGCGGGGGCTGCTGGAAGTCCCGGTGTTCGCGGAGGCGTTGGCGGAGTGTGATGCGGCGCTCGCGGAGGTGGCGGGCTTCTCCGTCGTGGACGCGGTGCGCGGTGTGGAGGGTGCTCCGTCGCTGGAGCGGGTGGAGGTGGTGCAGCCGGTCCTGTTCGCGGTGATGGTGTCGCTGGCGCGGTTGTGGCGGGCGTGCGGTGTCGAGCCGGACGCCGTGGTCGGACACTCCCAGGGCGAGATCGCGGCGGCGTACGTCGCGGGGGTTCTGTCGTTGGAGGACGCGGCGCGGGTGGTGGCCCTGCGGGCCCGCGCGCTGGTCGAACTGCGCGGACACGGCGCCATGCTGTCGCTTCGCCTGGGCCGTGCGGAGGCGGAGGAACTGCTGCGCGTCGCCGCGCCCGGCGCACTGGAACTGGCCGCGGTCAACGGCCCCGACGCCGTCGTGGTGGCCGGTGACCCCGAAGCGGTGCACCGCTTCCAGGAGCACTGCACGGAGGCGGGCGTCGACGCGCGGGTGCTCCCCGTCGACTACGCCTCCCACACCTCCCACGTGGCACGCCTGCGGGACGCGGTCGTCGCACCGCTGTCCGGCATCGCTCCCCGTACGTCCGACATCCCCCTCTACTCCACCCTGCGCGGCGCGTTCGCCGAAGGCCCCGAGCTCGACGCCTCGTACTGGTACGAAAACCTGCGCCGCACCGTGGAGTTCGAGGCCGCGATCGGGGCGCTCGGCACGGCGGGACACGACGCGTTCGTCGAGGTGAGCCCGCACCCGGTGCTGAGCGCGAGCATGCAGGAGACGCTCGGCGACACGAGCACCGTGGTGGGTTCCGTCCGGCGCGGCGACGACACACCCGCACGCTTCCTGGCCTCCCTCGCAGAGGCGTACGTCGGCGGTGTCCCGGTGGACTGGCGGGCCGTGCATGGCGACGGCGACGGCGGCCGTGAGGGTGGGGACGGCCAGGCATCCCCGGCCGACCTGCCGACGTACCCCTTCGACCACGAACGCTTCTGGCTGCTGCCCGACGCGACCGGGCCCGCCCGCGCCGCCGACGGATGGCGCTACCGCGTCGGCTGGCAGGAGACCGCCACTCCCTCCGGCGGCCCGGCCGGACGCTGGCTGTTGCTGCGGCCCGCCACGGCGGACGGCCACCGGGCCGGGACCGCCTGGTACGACGCCGCGGCCACCGCCCTCACCGAACACGGGGCCGTACCCCACACGGTCACCGTCCCGCTCGACGATCCGCACGCGGCGACCGCCGCCGTCCGCGACGCCCTCGCGGGCCAGGCCGAGTCCGGTGCGTACGCGGGAGTCCTCTCGCTGCTGGCCCTCGGCGACGCGGACGCAGGGGCCGAGGCCACCCTCGACCTCCTGCGCGAACTGGAGGCGGCGGACGGGCAGACGGCGGACGGGCAGACCGCCGATACGCAGACTGCGGGCACGCAGGCCGCAGGCACGCAGATTGCAGGCACGCAGACCGCGGGCACCGGTACGCCCGTCTGGCTGGCGACGTGCGGCGCCGTCGGCACCGGCCCCGACAACCACGTGACCTGCCCGGCCGGGGCGCAGGTGTGGGGCCTCGGCCAGAGCGCCGCGCTCGAACGCGGCGCGCGGCACACCGGCCTCGTGGACCTGCCGCAGGAGGCGGCCGAAGCCCAGCGTGCGCTGTTCGCCCGCGCGTTGACCGGTACGGAGGACCAGATCGCGGTCCGCCCGCACACCCTGCTGGCGCGCCGCCTGCTGCCCGCCGCCCCGGCCGCCGACCGGACCCCGGACTCCACGCAGAACGCCGCACCGAACGCCGCGCCGCAGGAGAGCTCCGTGCCCCGGGGGACGATCCTCGTCACCGGCGGTACCGGCGGCCTCGGCGCGCTCACCGCACGCCGCCTCGCGGCCCGGGGCGCGGAGCACCTGGCGCTGGTCGGCCGCCGGGGCCAGGAGGCGCCCGGCGTCGCCCCGCTGGTCGCCGAACTCACCGCCCTGGGCGCCCGGGTGACCGTCCACGCCTGCGACGTCGGCGCGAGCGAGGCGGTCGCCGCGCTCGTCGACGGGCTGCGCGCGGACGGCGCGACGATCACCGGCGTGGTGCACGCGGCCGGACTGAACCAGCAGACCGCGCTGAAGGACATGACCCGCGAGGAGTTCCGGGAGGTGCTGGCCGCCAAGGTGCGCGGTGCGCGGAACCTGGAGGCCGCCTGCCCCGACCCGAGCCTCTTCCTCCTCTTCTCCTCCGGCGCCGGCGCGTGGGGCAGCGCGGGGCAGGGTGCGTACGCGGCGGGCAACGCCTTCCTCGACGCCTTCGCCCAGCACCGCCGCGCCCGGGGCCTCGCCGCGACGTCCGTGGCCTGGGGCCTGTGGGCGGAAGGCGGCATGACGGACGACGCGCGGGCCGTCGCCCGGCTCCGGGACCAGGGCGTACGCCCCATGCCCGCGGACCGGGCGCTGGACGTGCTGGAGACGGTGCTGGCCGGCGACGAGAGCGCCGTGGTCGTCGCCGACGTCGACTGGCCGCGGTTCACCGAGACGTACGCGGCGCTGCGGCCACGCCCCCTGCTGACGGCGCTGCCGGGAGCCGCCGTCGACGTACCGCCGCAGCCCGCCGCGGGGACGGCGCTGCGGGAGCGGCTCGCGGGCCGGCCGCCGGCCGAGCAGCACCACGAGCTGACGCACCTGGTGCGTTCCCACGCCGCCGCTGTCCTGGGACACGAGGACCTGCGCGCCGTGGCCGTCGACACCGCCTTCCGCGAACTCGGCTTCGACTCGCTCGGCGCCGTGCGCCTGCGCAGGGAACTGAGCGCGGCCACCGGGCTCGGCCTGTCCTCGACGCTGGTCTTCGACCACCCCAACGCCGCCGCACTGGCGGACCACCTGCGCTCCGAACTGCTCGCGGACCGACCCGACGACGGGGGCGCGGGGGGCGGGAGCGCCGGGGACATCGACGGCGCCGTCACGGCAGCGCTGGGCGGACTGGACCGGCTGGAGAGGGAACTCACCCACGTGTCCGGGCCGCAGCGCGCCGAACTGGCCCGCCGCCTCGACCGCGTGCTGACCGCCCTGCACGCCGGTGCGGGCGGCACAGGTCACGACGGAGGCCCGCACCCGCCCGCCGGGGAAGCGGACCTCGACCCGGACCTCGACGAGGCCGGATTCGACGAACTGATGGAGGCCCTCGGCCGCGAGCTCGGCGACAACGGACAGTCCACGGCGAACAGGTAAGGACAGCAACACGATGACGGACAACGACAAGGTCACTTCCTATCTGCGCCGCGCGACCCTGGACCTGCGCGCGGCCCGCCGGCGCATCCACGAGCTGGAGTCCGACCCGGTCGCGATCGTCGGCACGGCCTGCCGGCTGCCCGGCGGGATCGACACCCCCCAGGCCTTCTGGGACGTCCTGGCGGCCGGCGAGGAACGGCTGTCCGCCTTCCCGGACGACCGGGGCTGGGACCTGACGGGCCTCTACCACCCCGACCCCGACCACCCCGGCACGACGTACGTGCGCAAGGGGGGGTTCCTGGAGCGTGCGGGGGAGTTCGACGCCGCCTTCTTCGGCATATCCCCGCGCGAGGCCGCCGCGATGGACCCGCAGCAGCGCCTCCTGCTGGAGACCTGCTGGGAACTGGCCGAGAACGCCGGGGTCGACCCGCACGGCCTGCGTGGCACGCAGACCGGCGTGTTCCTCGGCGTCGCCCGGCACGGCTACGGCGACACGGGCGGCCCCGCCGAGGACACGGAGGGCTACGCGGTGACGGGCGTCGCGCCGTCCGTCGCGTCCGGCCGGATCGCCTACACCCTCGGGCTCGAAGGGCCCGCCATCACGCTGGACACCGCCTGCTCCTCCTCCCTCGTGGCGCTGCACCTCGCGGTGGCGTCGCTGCGCAGGGGCGAGTGCGAAGCGGCGATCGTGGGCGGTGCCGCCGTGATGGCGGGACCCGAGGTGTTCATCGACTTCGCGCGCCAGCGCGCCCTCGCGACCGACGGCCGCTCCAAGGCGTTCGGCGCGACGGCGGACGGCTTCGGCTTCGGCGAGGGTGTCGCGGTGCTCCTCCTGGAGCGCCTGTCGGACGCACGGCGGCTCGGCCACACCGTGCACGCCGTCGTCCGGGGCACCGGCATCAACCAGGACGGTGCCAGCAACGGCCTGTCCGCACCTAGCAGGGCGGCCCAGCGCAAGGTCATCGAGCAGGCGCTGGCCAACGCGGGCCTGGCACCCGGCGACGTGGACGCGGTCGAGGCGCACGGCACCGGCACCACCCTCGGCGACCCGATCGAGGCGCACGCCCTGCTCGACACGTACGGCCAACGCCGCGGCGCCGGACGGCCGTTGTGGCTGGGCTCCGCGAAGTCGAACATCGGCCACACCCAGGGCGCCGCCGGCGCGGTCGGCATCCTCAAGATGGTGCTCGCCCTCCAGCACGAGCGGCTGCCCAGGACCCTGCACGCGGACGAGCCCTCGCCGCACGTCGACTGGTCGTCGGGCGCGGTCGCCCTGCTGGCCGACGCGCAGGACTGGCCGCGCGGCGAGCGGCCCAGGTACGCCGCCGTGTCGGCGTTCGGCATCAGCGGCACCAACGCCCACGTCGTCCTGGGAGAGGCCCCCGAGCCCCAGGAGACCGACGACACCGAAACGCCCCGGCAGCCCCGGGAATCCCAGGGCGCCGAGCAGTTCCCGGTGCCGCTGGTCGTCTCCGCGCGGACCGAACAGGCCCTGCGCGCCCAGGCGGAACGGCTGTCCGCCGTCGTCGCCGACGAGAGCGTCCCGCTGTCCGGTCTCGGCCGCACGCTGGCCACGGCCAGGGCCAGGCACGAGCACCGCGCGGTGGTCCTGGCAGGATCCAGGGAAGCCGCCCTGCTGGGGATGGGCGAAGTGGCGGCAGGCCGCGCGCGCGTCGGGGGAACCGTCGAATCGGGCACGCGCTCCGCCGTGTTCCTCTTCCCCGGCCAGGGCTCGCAGTGGGCCGGCATGGGCGCCGACCTGCTGGAGTGGTCCCCGGTCTTCGCCGGGTCGATCCGGGCCTGCGACGAGGCGATGGCCCCCTGGCAGGACTGGTCGGTGGCCGCGGTGCTCCGCCAGGAGCCCGGCGCCCCCGGGCTCGACCGCGTCGACGTGGTGCAGCCCGCGCTGTTCGCGGTGATGGTGTCGCTGGCCGCCCTCTGGCGCTCGTACGGTGTGGAACCCGCGGCGGTGGCCGGGCACTCGCAGGGCGAGATCGCCGCGGCGTACGTCGCCGGAATACTCACCCTCGAAGACGCCGCCCGGCTCGTGGTCCTGCGCAGCCGCCTGCTGCGGTCGCTGGCAGGACAGGGCGCGATGGCGGCCGTGGCGCTCGACGAGGCCGCCGTACGGGACCTGCTCGGGCCGTACGGGGACGCCGTCGAGGTGGCCGCGGTCAACGGCCCCGCATCCGTCGTCGTCTCCGGTGTCCCCCAGGCCGTGCTGGCCTTCGTGGCGGCCTGCACCGAGCGGGGGGTCCGGGCCAGGATCATCGAGGTGGACTACGCCTCGCACTCCGCGCAGATGGAGCAGGTACGTGAGGAACTCGCCCGTGCGACAGGGGACTTGAGCCCCTCCCGTGCGCGGATCCCCTTCTGGTCGACGGTGAAGGGACGCCCGGTGGAGGGCGAGGAGCTGGACGCCGGCTACTGGTACCGCAACCTGCGAGAGCCGGTGCGCCTGCACGACGTCGTGGGGCTCCTCGCCGACGCGCACCACGACGCCTTCCTGGAGATCAGCCCGCACCCCGTGCTGGCCGCGACGGTGCAGGAGACGCTCGACGCGCGGGGCCTGGAGCCGGGCGAGGCCGTGTCCCTCGGCACCCTGCGGCGCACCGCCCCCGGCCCGGAGTCCTTCCTCACCTCCGTGGCGCACGCCCACGTCGCGGGCGTCGACGTGCGCTGGCAGAGCGCCTTCCCCGGCGCGCGGCGCGTCCCGCTGCCCACCTACCCCTTCCAGCGCAAGCACTACTGGACGGCCGCCGCCGCACCCGTCCGCGCCGCAGGTGACGTGACGTACCGCGTGGCGTGGAAACCGCTGCCCGCCACGGAACCGGCCGACCCGCGGGGGACCTGGCTGGTCGTCACCCCGGCCGCCGCCCCCGCCTGGGCCGCGCCGCTGGTGGGCGCGTGGCGCGAGAGCGGCGCCACGCCGCTGGAATGCGTCCTGGCCCCCGGCCTGGACCGGGCCGGGGCCGCCGCGGCCGTCACCGCCGCCACGGCGGGAACCACCGGACTGCGGGGTGTGGTGTCGCTGCTCGCGGCCGACGGGTCGGACCACCGCGGCCTGGCGGGCGTGCCCGCCGGTGCGGTCGCCACCCTGACGCTCCTTCAGGCCCTCGGCGACGCGGGCGTCGAAGCGCCGTTGTGGTGCCTCACCCAGGGGGCCGTCCGGACGCCGGGCGACGGCAATGCCACCTCCGGCGACGGCAATGCCACGTCCGGCGACGGCCGCGCCGGGTCGTTCGCGCAGTCCGCCGTGCACGGCCTGGGCCGGGTCGCGGGGCTGGAGCTCGGGCGGCGCTGGGGCGGCGTGCTGGACCTGCCGCAGGGCGCCCCGGACGCGTTCCTGCTCGCCCGGGTGCCCGGCATCCTGGCGGGCGCCCACGCCGCGGAGGACCAACTCGCCCTGCGCGCCGACGACTTGTACGGGCGACGGCTGGTGCGTGCGCACCTGCCGGCCGCCGCCGCCGGGCCGGACCTGCGCCCGGACCGGACCGTGCTCGTCACGGGAGCGGACAGCCCGATCGGCGAACGGCTCGCCCGGTGGGCGGCCGACGGCGGCGCGGCCCACCTCGTCCTGGCGGGCGGGGCGGGCGAGGACCTGCTGAGCACGCTGCGCGCCGGCACGACGACGGTCACCTGCTGCGCGACGGACGAGGACTCCCTCAGGGCGGCCGTCGAGGCCGCCCCGTACCCCGTCCGCACCGTCCTGCACGCCGCGACCCGCCTGGAGTTCGGGCCCGTCCTGGAGACGGACCCGGAGGAGTTCGCCGCTGTCGTGCACGCCAAGACAGGACCGGCCCTGGCCCTCGCCGCGGTCCTCGAAGGACAGCCGGTGGAGCAGGAGATCCACTGCTCGTCCGTGGCCGGTGTCTGGGGCGGCGCGGGCATGGCCGGATACGCGGCCGGAAGCGCCTGGCTCGACGCCTTCGCCGCACACCGGCGGGACCTGGGCCACCCGAGCACCGCCGTGGCCTGGAGCCCGTGGGCCCTGCCCGCCACCTCCGGCCTGCCCGCCACCTCCGGCACGTCTGCCACCTCCGGCACGTCTGCCACCTCCGGCACGCCCGATGCCTCCGGCGCTCCCGGCGCCGTCGCGCAGC
This sequence comes from Streptomyces sp. NPDC054863, assembly GCF_053610825.1. Lineage (NCBI taxonomy): Bacteria > Bacillati > Actinomycetota > Actinomycetes > Kitasatosporales > Streptomycetaceae > Streptomyces > Streptomyces sp. NPDC054863. Next base: position 45,035 of record NZ_JBSGZD010000011.1, read on the forward strand.
CGGTGGCGGGGCGCGGGCTGCGCGGTCTGACGGCCGGGCGCGCCCTGACGGCCCTGCGGTCCGTACTGGACTCGGGCGAGAGCTCCGTCGCGGTGTCCGACGTGGACTGGCCCGCCTTCGCCGCGGGCTACGGCGCGGTGCGGCCGACCGCGCTGTTCGACGAGATCGCCGAGGCGCGCCCGGCGGCGGAGCCCACGGCGGCGCCCGCCGAGCCGGCCGGCGGCCCGTCCACCGCACTCGCCGCCCGGCTCTCGGGCCTGTCGCAGGCGGAACAGGAGAACCTCCTCGCCACCCTGGTCGGCGAGGCCACCGCGGCGGTGCTCGGGCACGACGGCGCGCAGGACGTCAACGGACGGCGGGCGTTCACCGAACTGGGCCTGGACTCGCTGGGCACGGTGCAGTTGCGCAAGCGGCTCGCCGCGGACACCGGCCTGAGCCTGCCCGCCTCCCTGGTCTTCGACCACCCGACCATCACCCGCCTCGCCCGCCACCTGCGGTCCCTGCTGGCCGCCGGCCCCCGCCCGGAGAGCACCGCCGTGGTGGCCGCCGCCGCACCGGGCACCGCGCAGGAGCCGATCGCCGTCATCGGCATGGGCTGCCGCTTCCCCGGCGGCATCGGCTCGCCCGACCAGCTGTGGCGGGCCGTCGCCGAAGGCCAGGACCTCACGAGCGGGCTGCCCCAGGACCGCGGCTGGGACCTGCGGGCGCTCTGCCACCCCGACCCGGACCACCCCGGCACCAGCTACGCCGACCGCGGCGGGTTCCTCACCGACGCGGCGGGCTTCGACGCGGAGTTCTTCGGCATCACACCCCGCGAGGCCCTCGCGATGGACCCGCAGCAGCGGCTGATGCTGGAGACCGCCTGGGAGGCCGTGGAACACGGCGGCATCGACCCGGACCTGCTCAGAGGCAGTCGGGTGGGTGTCTTCGTCGGCTCCAACGGCCAGTCGTACATGCCGCTCCTGGAGAGCGAGGCCGCCCGGGTCGAGGGCTACCAGGGGCTCGGCAACTCGGCCAGCGTGCTCTCGGGGCGCCTCGCCTACGTCTTCGGCTGGCAGGGCCCGGCGATCACGGTGGACACGGCGTGCTCCTCGTCCCTGGTGGGCATCCACCTGGCGATGCGGGCGCTGCGGGGCGGCGAGTGCTCCATGGCGCTGGCGGGCGGGGTCACCGTGATCTCCGACCCCTATACGTTCGTGGACTTCAGCAGGCAGCGCGGCCTGGCGGCCGACGGGCGGTCCAAGCCGTTCTCGGCGCAGGCGGACGGCTTCGGCCTCGCCGAGGGAGCGGGCGCGCTGCTCCTCGAACCGCTCTCGGCTGCCCTGGCGGCGGGCCACCCGGTCCTCGCCGTGCTGCGGGGCAGCGCGGTCAACCAGGACGGCGCGAGCAACGGGCTCGCCGCACCGAACGGCCCGGCCCAGGAAGAAGTGATCCGGCAGGCGCTCGCCGACGCCCGGCTGTCGGCGGCCGACATCGACGTGGTGGAGGCGCACGGCACCGGCACCAGGCTCGGCGACCCGATCGAGGCCGGTGCGCTGCTGGCCACCTACGGGGCGGACCGCGAACGGCCGCTCGCGCTGGGCTCGGTGAAGTCCAACATCGGCCACACCCAGGCCGCCGCCGGTGTCGCCGGAGTGATCAAGACGGTCCTCGCGATGCGCCACGGCGTCGTCCCGCGCAGCCTGCACGCGGAGGAACTCTCCCCCGAGATCGACTGGCGGACCGGGACGATCCGGGTCCAGCGGGAGAACGAGAACTGGCCGCGCGGCCCGCGCGTGCGCCGGGCAGGGGTCTCGGCGTTCGGCGTCAGCGGGACCAATGCCCACCTCGTACTGGAAGAGGCCCCCGCCCCCCTCGTACGGGAAGAGGCCCCGGGCGGTCCCGTACGGGAAGAAGCTCGCGGCGGCCTCGTACCGGAAGAGGCCCCTGCCCCCCTCGTACGGGAAGAAGCCCCCACGGCCCCCGACGAAGCTCCCGCGGGCAGCGGGCTCCGGGCGGGCGCCGTGCCCCTTTCGCTGTCCGCCCGTACGCACGGCGCGGTCGGCGCGCAGGCGCGGGCGCTGGCCGGACTGCTGCGCACCTCCCCGCAGACCTCCCTCGCCGACGCCGCGCGCACGCTGGAGGCCGGCCGGACCCGCTTCGACATCAGGGCCGCGGTCCTCGCCGACGACCGGGAGACGCTGTGCGCCGCACTCGACGCCCTGGCAGCGGGCGAGGCAGGTGCCGACGTGGTGGCGCCGCGCACGGCGACCGGCCGCAGGGCCGTCTTCGTCTTCCCCGGCCAGGGCTCGCAGTGGACCGGCATGGCCGTCGACCTGCTGGACCGGTCGGAGGTCTTCGCCGCGTCCATGGCGGACTGTGCGCGGGCGCTCGCCCCGTACACCGACTGGGACCTGAAGGACACGCTGCGCGGCGACGGGCCCCCGGACGCCTTCGAGCGGCCCGACGTCCTCCAGCCCCTGCTGTTCGCGGTGATGGTGTCGCTGGCCCGGCTGTGGCGGGCCCACGGGGTCGAACCGGCCGCCGTGGTCGGCCACTCGCAGGGCGAGATCGCCGCCGCCTGCGTCGCGGGCGCCCTCACCCTCGACACCGCGGCGCGGGTCGTGGCACTGCGCAGCAAGGTGCTGTGCGAGCTGAACGGGCAGGGCGGCATGGCCTCCGTCACGGCCACGCCCGACGCACTGGAGGCGGCGCTGGCGCCGTGGGAGGGCCGCCTGAGCGTGGCCGCGGTGAACGGGCCGCGTTCCCTCGTCGTCGCGGGCCAGGCCGCCGCCCTGGAGGAGTTCCTCCTCTCGCCGCAGGCCGCGGGGATGTCCCCGCGGCGCATCGCGGTGGGCTACGGCTCCCACTCCCCGCAGGTGGAACAGGTCGAACGGCGGCTCGCCGACGAACTGGGCACCGTCGGGGCGCAGTCCGCCGCCGTGCCCTTCTGCTCGACCGTCACCGGCGCCCCGCTGGACACCGCCGGGCTCGACGCCGCGTACTGGTACCGCAATCTGCGCGGGACGGTCCGCCTCGACGAGGCCGTACGGCACCTGATGGAACAGGGCTTCGACACCTTCATCGAGGTGAGCCCGCACCCGGTGCTGCTCCCCGGCATCGAGCAGAGCGCCGAGGACGCGGGCCGCGAAGGCGTCGTCACCCTCGCCTCCCTGCGCCGCGACCGCCCCGGGGCACGCACCTTCCTGCGCAACCTGCTGGAGGCCCGCGCCGACGGCCTGCCCGTCGACCTCGGGCCGGCCCTGGGAGCCGGCGGCACGGCACACCTGCCGACCTATCCCTTCGAGCACACCCGCTACTGGCCGCGCCCGCGCCGCACCCGCAGCGACGCGGGAGCGGCGGGCATGGACCCGGTGGCCCACCCCGTGCTGTCCACGGCACTGGGGACGACCGACGGCGGACACGTCCTGACCGGGCGGATCGCGCGCGACGAGCAGCCGTGGCTGGCCGACCACGCCGTCGGCGGGAAGACCCTGTACCCCGGCAGCGCACTGGTCGACCTGGCACTGACGGCCGGCCGGCACGCGGGCACGCCCGCCCTGGACGAACTGGTGCTCTCGGCCCCGCTCGTGCTCGGTCCCGAGACCGCCGTGCGCGTGACGGTCGGGGCCCCCGCACCCCACGGCACCCGCACGGTGGACGTCCACGCCCGCGACCCGCACACCCCCGACGCACCCTGGACCCGGCACGCGACCGGTCTCCTCTGCGAGGCCACGCCGCCGCAGGCCACGCCGTCGGCCTGGCCGCCGCCGGGCGCACTGCCCCTCGACCTGGACGCCGCCTACGCGCGCCTGGCCGACCGGGGCTACGCCTACGGTCCGGCCTTCCGGGCGCTGCGCGCCGCCTGGCAGCGCGGCGAAGAGGTGTTCGCCGAGGCCGAACTCCCCGCAGCCGCACGGGCGGACGGGGCCGCGGGAGCGGCCGGATCCGCAGGGGCGGACGGAGCCGCCGACGAGAACGGCGACGAGGGCTACCTGCTGCACCCCGTCCTGCTCGACGCGGCGGCGCAGACCCTCGGCCTGAGCGCCCTGGCGGGCCGGGAAGGGGCGTTCCTCCCCTTCTCCTGGGCCGGGACCACGCTGTACGCGTCCGGGGCCACCACCATCCGCGTGTCGGCGGCCCCCGCCGACGGCGACGCGATGAGCCTGTCGGTGACCGATCCGGCGGGAGCGCCGGTCGCCCGGGTGAACGCCCTGACCGTACGCCCGGCCGACGGCACGCCGCTCCCCGGCGACGCGGAGGAATCCGGTGCCGACGACCTCTACCAGCTGTCCTGGCGGCCGGGCCCCGAGCGCGGCGGCACGGCCCTGCACGGCGTGACCGTCGGCGGCCTGCCGGGCCCCGGCAAGGACTACCCGGACCTGGCGGCACTGGCCGCCGCGGTGGCGGCGGGCGAGCCGGAACCCGACGCCGTGTACGTGCACTGCCGTCCGTGGCGGGCGGCGGACCCCACCGGGTCCGTCCACGAGAGCGTGCTGCACGCGGCGGGACTCGTCCGCGAGTGGCTCGACGCGCCGGAGCGGACCGGCCGCCTGGTCCTCCTCACCCGGCACGCCGTGAGCACCACGGGCGCCGACGCGGCGGCGGACCCCGCGCAGGCCGCGGTCTGGGGGCTGGTCCGCTCCGCCCAGGCCGAGTCGCCGGGGAACTTCGTCCTGCTCGACCTCGCCGACGGCGACGCCACCGACCTCGCCAGGTTCCCCGCCCTGCTCGACCACCCGCAGCTGGCGCTGCGCGGCGACCTCGCGCTCGTACCGAGGCTGTCGTCCACCCGCGCCACCGCGGCCCTGCTGCCGCCCCGGTCGCCCGCCCGGCTGGAGCCCCACGGCGACTCCCTGGACGCCGTCGCGTTCACGGCGGCGCCGGACGCCGGACGGCAGCCGGGACCCGGCGAGGTACGGGTCGAACTCCGGGCCACCGGCGTGAACTTCCGCGACGTCCTCGTCGCCCTCGGCATGTACCCCGGCGCCGCCGTCATGGGCACCGAGGGCGCCGGGGTCGTCACCGCCACCGGCCCGGACGTCACGGGCTTCGCGGTGGGCGACAGGGTCATGGGCCTGTTCGAGGGCGCCTTCGGGCCGGTTGCGGTCACCGACCACCGGCTCCTCGTCCCCGTCCCGCAGGGGTGGAGCACCACCGAGGCCGCCGCCCTGCCCATCGCCTTCACCACCGCCCACTACGCGCTGCACGACCTCGCCGGTCTGCGGCCGGGCCAGCGGGTCCTGGTGCACGCCGCCGCCACCGGCGTCGGCCTGGCCGCGGCCCGCCTGGCCCGGCTGGCCGGGGCGGAGGTCTTCGCCACCGCCGGCCCCGCCAAGCAGCACGTCCTGCGCGGCATCGGGCTCGACGACGACCACATCGCCTCCTCCAGGGAAGCCGGGTTCGCCGAACGGTTCAGGCCCGTCAGCGGCGGCCGGGGCATGGACGTCGTGGTCAACTCGCTGACCGGTGCGCTGCTCGACGAATCGGCCGAACTCCTCGCCGAGGGCGGCGCGTTCGTCGAGATGGGCAAGACCGACCCCCGCGAACCCGAACGGTTCCACGGCCGCTATCTGCCCTTCGACCTCGCCGAAGCGGGCCCCGACCGGCTCGGCGCGATCCTGGCCGAGATCGCCGCCCTGGTGGCCGACGGGACGCTCGGGCGCCTGCCGGTGACGGCCTGGCCGCTCCAGCGCGCCACGGCCGCCCTCCAGCACATGAGCACGGGGCGGCACACAGGGAAGCTGGTGCTCGTCCAGCCGGCGCCGCTCGACCCGGACGGCACCGTGCTCGTCACCGGCGGCACGGGCACCCTGGCCCGGCTGGTCGCCCGCCACCTGGTGACCGAGCACGGCGTGCGCCACCTGCTGCTGCTCGGCCGCCGGGGCCCCGCCGCCCCGGGAGCGGCGGAGTTCGAGGCCGAACTGGGCGCGCTGGGCGCGCGGGTGACCACCCTCGCCTGCGACGTCTCCAGCCGCACCGAGCTCGCGGCCGTACTCGACGCCGTCCCGGACCGGCACCCGCTGACCGGCGTCGTGCACACCGCGGGGGTCCTCGCCGACGGCCTGGCCACCTCCGTACGGCCGGACGCGCTGGCCGACGTCCTGCGGCCGAAGGCCGACGCCGCATGGCACCTGCACGAACTCACCGGGGGCAGTGAGCTGAACTTCTTCGTCCTGTTCGGCTCGGGCGCCTCCGTACTGGCCGGTCCCGGCCAGGGCGCCTACGCGGCGGCCAACGCCGCCCTCGACGCGCTGGCCCGGTACCGGCAGGCGCGCGGACTGCCCGCGACGTCGCTCGGCTGGGGCCTGTGGGAGGAGGCCAGCGGGCTGACGGGCGCGCTGGAGGAACGGGACACCCGGCGGATGGCCCGCGCGGGCATGCTCCCCCTGCCGACCGCACGGGCACTGGCCCTGTTCGACCTCGCGATCCGGCGCGGCGACGCGGCCCTGTACCCCCTGGGCCTGGACACCTCCAGGCCGCAGGGCCCCGAAGGAGGGCCCGAGGTCCTGCGCGGGCTGCTGCACACGCCGTTGCGCAGGGCCGCCCGCGAACAGCCGGGCGGGGCGGGCGGGGAAGGGCTCGCCGCACGGCTGGTGTCGCTGCCGCGCCCCGACCGGCTCGCCGCCCTGACGGAGACCGTACGGGCCCAGGCCGCAGCCGTCGCCGGATACGACACGGCCGAATCGGTGCGCCCCGGGCGGCACTTCAAGGAGCTGGGCTTCGACTCCCTGGCCTCGGTCGAGCTGCGCAACCGCCTGGCGGCCGTGGTGGGCCTGCGGCTGCCGAGCACCCTCGTCTTCGACCACCCGACACCCGAGGCGGTCGCCGCCCACCTGGACACCAAGCTGTTCGCCGACGCCGGAGCGCCGGAGGGGGACCCGCGGCGGGACCCGCGGCGCCCGGGCGCCGTCGCCGCCCTGCACCTCGACGCGCTGGAAGCGGCGCTGGACGGCTGGCGGGACACAGCAGGGGACGCCACCGGGGACACCGCCGGTGAACGCAGGGCGATCGAGGCGCGGTTGACGGCCCTGCTCGGCAGGTGGAGCGCCACGGGCGGCGGGGGCGGGGACTCGCCCACGGCCGTCGACGACGTCGACGACGACGAACTGTTCGCACTTCTCGATCAGCGGTTCGGCAAGGAGAACGAGGGACGATGAGCGAGGACCGGGCGAACACGGACAACACGGCGAGTGCGGCGGGCAAGGAGAGCACGGAGGACAAGCTGCGCCGCTATCTGCGGCGGACGGCAGGGGACCTGGAGGCCGTCGGCGCACGGCTGCGCGAGAACGAGTACCGGGCGAACGAGCCGATCGCGGTCGTCGGCATGGGCTGCCGGTTCCCCGGCGGCATCGACAGCCCCGCCGCCCTGTGGGACTTCCTGAAGGCGGACGGCGACGCCGTCGGCGGCCCGCCCGCCGACCGGGGCTGGGACACCGCGGCCCTCGACGGCTGCAACGGCGGCTTCCTGCACGACGCCACCGGCTTCGACGCGGACTTCTTCGGCATCTCGCCGCGCGAGGCCCTGGCCATGGACCCGCAGCAGCGGCTCCTCCTGGAGGTCGCCTGGGAAGCGCTGGAGCGGGCCGGCTTCGACCCCTCGACGCTCGCCGGCACCGCCACCGGGGTCTTCGCCGGAGTCGGCGCCGTCGACTACGGGCCGCGCCCCGACGAGGCGTCGGCGGACGTCCTCGGCTACCTGGGTACGGGCACGGCCTCCAGCGTGGCCTCCGGCCGGGTGGCGTACACGCTCGGCCTCCAAGGTCCCGCGCTGACCGTGGACACCGCCTGCTCCTCCTCGCTCACCGCGACCCACCTGGCCATGCACTCGCTGCGCCGGGGCGAGTGCGCCACCGCGCTCGCGGGCGGCGTCACCGTCATGAGCACCCCCGGTGCGTTCACCGAGTTCCACAGCCAGGGCGGACTGGCCGCGGACGGCCGGTGCAAGCCCTTCGCCGAGGCCGCCGACGGCTTCGGCCTCGCCGAGGGCGTCGGCCTGCTCGTACTGCAGCGCCTGTCCACGGCGCGGCGCGAAGGCCGCCGGGTACTGGCCGTGCTGCGCGGTTCGGCCGTCAACCAGGACGGCGCCAGCAACGGCCTCACCGCCCCCAACGGACCTGCCCAGCAGCGGGTGATCCGGCAGGCGCTCGACGACGCCGGGCTCGGCCCCGCCGACGTCGACTACGTCGAGGCGCACGGCACCGGAACCTCCCTCGGCGACCCCGTCGAGGCCCACGCCCTGCTGGAGACCTACGGCGCCGGGCGCCCCGCGGACGCCCCGCTGTGGATCGCCTCGGTCAAGTCCAGCATCGGACACACCCAGGCCGCCGCAGGCGCCGCGGGCCTGATCAAGACGGTGCTCGCCCTCCAGCACGGCCACCTGCCGCGCCTCCTGCACCTCGACGCCCCCTCGTCGCGGATCGACTGGGACACGGGCGCGGTCGTCCCGCTCGCCGAGAGCAGGCCGTGGCCGCGCGGCACCCGGATCCGGCGCGCCGGAGTCTCCTCGTTCGGCATCAGCGGCACCAACGCGCACGTCCTCGTCGAGGAGGCCCCGGAGCCCGCTGCGGCCCCGGAGCCGGACGCCCCGGATTCCGACGCGGCTTCGGTGCCCGGCACGGCCCCGGAGTCCGCAAAGGCCCCGCAGCCCGACGCGGCTTCGGTGCCCGGCGTGGCCCTGCGGCCTTCGGCCGGCGGCCGGGAGGCCGACCCGTACCCGCTGCTGCTGTCCGGCCGGACCCAGGGCGCCCTGCGGGCCCAGGCCGAGCGGCTCGCAGCCCACCTGGAGCGGCCCGGCGCCGCCCCGCCGGCGGACATCGCCTTCACGCTCGCCACCCGGCGCACCCTGTTCGAGCACCGCGCCGTGGTCGTCGGCGACCGTACGCAAGCCCTGGCCGCCCTGCGCGCCGTGGCCCGGCAGGACCCGCACCCCCGAGCGGTCACCGGCACGGCCCGCCAGGGCCGGAAGGTCGCGATGGTCTTCCCCGGGCAGGGGTCGCAGTGGCAGTCGATGGCCGCCGGACTGCTGGTCTCCTCGCCGGTCTTCGCCCGCTCCCTGCACGACTGCGAGCAGGCGCTGGCCCCCTACGTCGACTGGTCGCTGACCGAGGTGATCGCCGACGGCGCGCCGCTGGAGCGCGTCGACGTGGTGCAGCCGGTCCTGTTCGCGGTGATGGTGTCGCTCGCGGCGCTGTGGCGTTCCTGTGGTGTGGAGCCTGCCGCGGTGATCGGGCACTCCCAGGGCGAGATCGCGGCGGCCTGCGTCGCCGGCGCCCTCTCGCTCCAGGACGCCGCGAAAGTCGTCGCGGTCCGCGCCAAGGCGCTGCGCTCCCTCTCCGGCACCGGCGGCATGGTCTCCCTGGCCCGCACCGAGGAGCAGGCCGAAGCCCTGCTCGCCCCCTACGGCGGCGCCCTGTCGGTCGCCTCCGTGAACGGCCCGGGCACGGTCGTGGTGGCCGGCCCCCGGGAGCACCTGGACACGCTGCTCGACGCCTGCGCGGCCGACGGCGTCCGGGCCCGGAACATCCCCGTGGACTACGCCTCCCACTCGGCCATGGTCGAACCGCTGCGCGAGGAGCTGACGGCGGCCCTGTCCGGCGTCGTCGCCCGGACGGCATCCGTGCCCCTGTACTCCACGACGGCGGGCGAGGAGATCGACACCGCCGTCATGGGCGGCGACTACTGGTTCCGCAACCTCCGCGAACAGGTGCGGTTCGAGACCGGGACGAGAGCGCTGGCGGAGGCGGGCTTCGACGCCTTCCTCGAAGTGAGCCCGCAGCCGGTCCTCGCCCCCGCCATCGAGGCGACCCTGGAGGCGGCCGGAGCCGACGCCGTGGTCCTGAGCACCCTGCGACGGGACGCGGGCGGCCCCGACCGGTTCCTCACGGCGCTCGCCGAGGCACATGTGTGCGGCGTACGGGTCGACTGGCGGGCCGTGACGCCGGACGCCGCCGTGGCCGAACTCCCCTGCTACCCCTTCCGGCACACCCCGTTCTGGCACACCGCGCCCGGCCGTCGCGCCGCACCCTCCGACGGGGGCCGGCGCTACCGGGTGGAGTGGCGGGAGGCCGCGTGGGACGCGGCCCCCCTCACCGGCCGCGTCCTGCTGATGACGGACCGTCATGTACCGGACGCCTGGCGGGACATGGTCCGCGAAGCCGTCGAACGCGCCGGCGCCACGGTCGCCGCCGTCGACTGCGGCGGCCTCGACCGCGCCGCGACGGCAGCCGCCCTGAACACCGCCGCCACCGCCGGGGAACAGCCGACGGCGGTGATCTCGCTGCTCGCCCTGGCCACCGAGGCATCCACATCCGCCGACGCCGACGCCGACGCATCCGCCGACGCCGATGCCGACTCCAACCCCGACGCCGACTCCAACGCCCCGCACCTGCCCGCGTGGCGGACCCTGCACCTGGTCCAGGCGCTGGGCGATGCCGGAGTCGAGGCACCGCTGTGGGTGCTGACCCGGCGCGCCGTGGCCGTCACGGACGAGGACGGCGAGCCGGACCCCGCCCAGACGGCGGTGTGCGGCCTCGGCCGGGTCGTCGGCCTGGAACACCCCACGCGCTGGGGCGGTTCGATCGACCTGCCCGAGCCGGACGAGGCCCTCGGCGTCCAGTTGACGGCGGTCCTCGCCCGGCCACGGGACGAGGACCAGGTGGCGCTCCGCGCGACCGGGCCCAGGGTCCCCCGGCTCGTACTCGCCCCGGCCGACGCACCCGCCGACAGCAGCACCCCCGCCGACGCACCCGGCCGGCCGCCGCGCGGCACGGTCCTGGTGACCGGCGGCACCGGCGGTATCGGCGCCCACGTCGCACGCCGCCTGGCGCGCGCGGGTGCCACGCACCTCGTCCTCACCAGCCGCAGCGGCCCCGAAGCCCCCGGCGCCGCCGAACTGGCCGCCGAACTGCGCGAGTCGGGCACCGGGGTGACCCTCGCCGCCTGCGACGTCACGGACCGGGACGCCCTGGCCGCGCTGCTCGCCGCCGAGCGGGAGGCGGGCCGCAGTGTCGACGCCGTCTTCCACACCGCGGGCGTACCGCAGTCCACACCGCTGGAGAGCATCACCGAGGAGGAGTTCGCGCACGTCACCGCCGCCAAGACCGCCGGGACGGTGCACCTCGACGCACTCTGCCCCGACGCGGACACCTTCGTACTGTTCTCCTCGAACGCCGGGGTGTGGGGCGCGACCCGGGCGGGCGCCTACGCGGCGGCCAACGCCTTCCTGGACGGCTTCGCACAACGACGCCGGCACCGCGGGCGGTCCGCGCTGTCCGTCGCATGGGGCCTGTGGGACGGCCCCGGCATGGCCGGCGACGCGGGCCAGGACTTCCTGCGCAGCCAGGGCGTACGGCCGATGCCGCCCGAGCAGGCCCTCGCCGAACTCGACACCTGCCTGGACCGCGACGAGGCCTGCGTCTGCGTCGCCGATCTCGACAGGCCCGCGTTCCTCGACCTCATGGGCGCCGCACGGCACCGCCCGCTGTTCGACGAGCTCGCACCCGCCGCGCCGTCCTCCGGAGCACCGGAGTCCGGAGCGGCGGAGCAGGAATCGCAGCAGGGCGGCCGTTCCCCGCTGTACGGGAAGCTGCTGCCGCTGTCGGCCCGCGAGCGCAGGGACCACCTGCTGCGCCTGGTACGGGCCGAGGCCGCCGCGGTGCTCGGACACCCGGACGCCGGGGCCGTCGACCAGGAGCGCGCCTTCCGGGACCTCGGCTTCGACTCCATGACCGCGGTGCAGCTGCGCAACAGGATCACCGCGGCGACCGGACTGCCCGAGGCGTCCACCCTCGTCTTCGACCGGCCCAGCGTCACCGCTCTCGCCGACTACCTGCTCGACCGGCTCTTCGGCTCCGAGCAGCCCTCCGCCGGAGCACCGGACCCGCGGTCCGTCGTCGGCAGCGCCGGGGACAGGGAAGGGGCCGGGGACGATCCGGTCGTGATCGTGGGCATGGCCTGCCGGTTCCCCGGCGGTGTCGAATCCCCGGAGGGGCTGTGGGAGTTCATCACCGAGGGCGGCGACGCCGTCTCGGAGCTCCCCGCCGACCGGGGCTGGGACCTCGACCGCCTGAGCGACACCGCGGCCGACGGCACGGCCGGCCCCCGCCACGGGTCCTTCCTCGACGGCGCGGGCGACTTCGATCCGGCGTTCTTCGGGATTTCGCCGCGCGAGGCGCTGGCGATGGACCCGCAGCAGCGGCAGGTCCTGGAGGTCGCCTGGGAGGCGCTGGAGAACTCCGGCATCGACCCGCGCGCGCTGCGCGGCAGCAGCACCGGCGTCTTCCTGGGCTCCGCCTACCAGGGCTACGGCCACGGCGTCGACGCCCCCGGGAACAGCGAGGGCTACCTCCTCACCGGCGGTTCACCCGCCGTCGCCTCGGGACGGGTGTCCTACGTACTGGGCCTGGAGGGGCCCGCGCTGACGGTGGACACGGCGTGTTCGTCGTCGCTGGTGGCGCTGCACCTGGCGGCCCGCTCGCTGCGGGACGGCGAGTCGACGCTCGCGGTCGCGGGCGGAGTCTCGGTGATGGCCGGGACCGAGGTGTTCGAGGAGTTCTCGCGACAGGGCGCCCTCGCCGCCGACGGACGCTGCAAGGCCTACTCCGAGCAGGCGGACGGCTTCGGCTTCGCCGAGGGCGTCGGTCTGGTCGTGCTGGAGCGGTTGTCGGATGCGCGGCGGCTTGGGCATGAGGTGCTGGCGGTGGTGCGGGGGAGTGCGGTGAATCAGGACGGGGCCAGTAATGGTCTGTCCGCGCCGAGTGGTCCGGCGCAGCAGCGGGTGATCCGTGGTGCGTTGGCGAATGCGGGTCTTTCTCCCTCCGATGTGGATGTGGTGGAGGGGCACGGGACGGGGACGGTGCTGGGTGATCCGATCGAGGCGCAGGCGCTGTTGGCGACGTACGGGCAGGAGCGTGAGGGTGAACTGCCGTTGTGGTTGGGGTCGTTGAAGTCGAACATCGGTCATGCGCAGGCGGCTGCGGGGGTGGCCGGTGTGATCAAGATGGTGCAGTCGTTGCGGCACGGTGCGGTTCCGGCGACGTTGCATGCGCAGGAGCCGTCGTCGCACGTGGACTGGTCGTCGGGTGCGGTGGAGGTGCTGCGTGAGGCGCGCGAGTGGCCGCAGGTGGATGGTCGTCCGCGTCGTGCGGGGGTGTCGGCGTTCGGGGTGAGTGGGACGAACGCGCACGTGATCGTCGAGGAGCCGCCTGCGACGGTGGTCCGCCCGGAGACGGCCTCGGTGGGTGTGCTGGAGGCCGCGGGTGTCGTGCCGCTGGTGCTGTCCGCACGTACGGAGAGTGCTCTGACCGCCCAATCCAGCCGCCTGGCAGCCCACCTGACGACCCGTCAGGACAGTCGGCTGCCGGAGGTCGCCCGCACCCTTGCCACCGGACGCACCCACCACAGGCAGCGGGTCGTCGTCCTCGCCGAGGACCACGGGACGGCCCGGGACCTTCTGCGGCGGTTCGAGGAAGGACTGCCGGCTCCCGGCCTCCTCACCGGTGTGGGCGGTGGGGGTCGTCGGGTGGTGTGGGTGTTCCCGGGTCAGGGTTCGCAGTGGGTCGGGATGGGGCGGGGGCTGCTCGAAGTCCCGGTGTTCGCCGAGGCGTTGGCGGAGTGTGATGCGGCGCTCGCGGGCGTGGCGGGCTTCTCCGTCGTGGACGTGGTCCGTGGTGTGGAGGGTGCTCCGTCGCTGGAGCGGGTGGAGGTGGTGCAGCCGGTCCTGTTCGCGGTGATGGTGTCGCTGGCGCGTTTGTGGCGGGCGTGCGGTGTCGAGCCGGACGCCGTGGTCGGACACTCCCAGGGCGAGATCGCGGCGGCGTACGTCGCGGGGGTTCTGTCGTTGGAGGACGCGGCGCGGGTGGTGGCCCTGCGGGCCCGCGCGCTGGCCGGCCTCACCGGCGACGGCTCCATGACGCACGTATCGCTGCCCGTGGAGCGCGTACGGGAACTCGTCGCCGACCCGGCGGAGCGCATCAGCGTCGCCGCGGTCAACTCCCCGGTGTCGGTCGTGGTGGCCGGTGACCTGGCAGCGCTGTCCGCGTTCGAGGAGCGCTGCGCCGCCGACGGAATCCGGACCCGGCGCGTCCCCGTCGACTACGCCTCGCACTCGCCCCACATGGAGCAGGTCCGCGAGCGCGTCCTCACCGACCTCGTGGACGTCACCCCGCGGCCGTCCACGACACCGCTCTACTCCACGCTGCACGGCGCACGCTGCGACACCACCGCCATGGACGCCGCGTACTGGTACGACAACCTCCGCTCCCAGGTCCGCTTCGACGAAGCGGTCGGCGCCGCCCTCGCGGACGGTTACGACACCTTCGTCGAAGTGAGCCCGCACCCCGTGCTCACGGCCGGTGTCCAGGAGACCGCCGAGCGGGCCGCGGCCGAGGTAGTGGTCCTGGGCAGCCTGCACCGGGACGAAGGCGAAGGACACTTCGTCCGCGAGCTCGCCCGCGCCCACGTGGCGGGCGTACCCGTCGACTGGCGGGCAGCCTTCGGGGACCTGCCGCTCGCGCACCTGCCCAACTACCCCTTCGAGCACCGGCGTTACTGGCTGACACCCGAGGTCCCCGACCGGGTGGGCGACTGGCGCCACCGCATCGCATGGCGGCCCGTCACCCTGACCGATGGCCCGCTGTCCGGGAACTTCCTGGTGATCGGTTCCGGCACGGGACCCCGGGAGGACGCCGTGGTCCGTGCCGTCGAGGAAGCCGGCGCCACCGTGCTCCGGCTCACGACGGACGCCGTCGCGGCGGGCCGCGAGGGCCTCGCGAAGGAGCTGAAGGAGCTGAAGGAGCTGCGGGAGTACGCCCCGGACGCCGCCGTCACCGCGGTGATCTCCCTCCTGGCCCTGGACACGCGGACGGACGCCCCGGAAGGCGAGCTGCGGGCCGTCACCGCCGGGCTCCTCCTCCACCAGGCGCTCGGCGACGCGGACATCGACGCGCCGCTGTGGCTGGTGACGAGCGGGGCCGTGGCGGTCGGCGAGGACGAGGCCGCCGACCCGGCGCAGGCCATGGTCTGGGGCATCGGACGCGTGATGGGCCTGGAGGCCCCCGAGCGCTGGGGCGGCCTGCTCGACCTGCCCGCGGACTTCGGAGCGTCCGCGGAGTCCGTGGAGCACGCGGAGTCCGTGGAGCACGCGGAGTCCGTGGAGCTCGCGGAGTCCGTGGAGCTCGCGGAGTCCACCGGGCCCTTCGTACGTCCGGAGCCCTTCGTACTGCCGGACCTCTTCACCGCCTGCCTGACGGGCGCGGGCGACGAGGACCAGCTCGCGCTGCGCGGGACCGGCTGCCACGCCCGACGCCTCGTCAAGGCCCCGCACCGGCAGGCCGCGACCCCGTGGCAGCCGGCCGGCACGGCCCTGGTCACGGGCGGTACCGGCATCCTCGGCGGCCACGTCGCCCGCCACCTCGCCCGCTCGGGGGCGGAGCACCTGGTGCTGGTCGCCAGGTCGGCGGGACGGACGCCGCGGGACGCCGCCCTGGCGGCCGAACTGACCGCCCTGGGCGCCCGGGTGACCTTCGAGGCCTGCGACGTCACCGACCGCGGCCGGCTGACGGAACTGGTCGGCCGACTGGCCGGGCAGGGCGAGCGGATCCGTACCGTCATGCACCTGGCGGGCGTCCCCGACGGACGGGCCGTGGCCGACCTCGGCCCGGACGAACTGGCGCGCGTGACCCGGGCGAAGACGGTCGGCGCCGCGCTCCTCGACGCACTCTGCCCCGACGCGGAGACGTTCGTGCTCTTCTCCTCCAACGCGGGTGTCTGGGGAAGCGGCCTGCTCGGTGCCTACGCCGCGGGCAACGCCTACCTCGACGCGCTGGCGCACCGGCGCCGGGCGCGGGGGCAGGCCGCGACGAGCATCGCCTGGGGAGCCTGGGCGGACGGCGGCATGGCCGACGCCGACCTGCCGGGACTGATCCGGCGCGGACTGCGCCCGATGGCCCCCGACAAGGCGCTGCGCGCCCTCCAACAGGCCCTGGACCAGCGGGACGTCTGCGTCTCGATCGCCGACGTCGACTGGAACCGGTTCGCCGTCGGCTTCACCGCCGCCCGCCCGCGCCCCCTCATCGAGGACCTGCCCGACCCCGCCCGGCAGGAGCCCGCCGCGACCGCCCAGGACGGGCCGGGACACGGCCCCACCTGGCGGGAGAAGCTGTCGGGACTCTCCGACGAGGAGGCCGGGGCGACGCTCGCCGACTGGGTCCGCGCGCAGGTGGCGGCGCTGCTCGGACACCAGGACCCGGACGCCGTGGGGGTGCACCAGCCCTTCACGGAGCTGGGTTTCGACTCCCTGACGGCGGTGGGGCTGCGCAACCTGCTGCAGGAGGCCACCGGCCTGTCCCTGCCCACCACCCTGGTGTTCGACCACCCCTCCGTCGCCGACGTCGCGGCCCACCTGCGGCGCCTGCTCGTGGCCGACGCACCGCACGCCCCGGCCGCCCCCGACGGCGGCATGCTCCGCGCCCTGTACCGCAGCTCCGTGCAGCAGGGGCGCTTCGACTCCTACCTGGAGCTGCTCGGCGAACTGTCCGACCACCGGGACCACTTCGAGAGCGCACAGGACCTGAGGGACCCGGTCGCGCTCGTGGACCTGGCGGAAGGACCGGGGGAGGTCCGCCTCATCGGCTGCGCGGGTACGGCGCCGGTGTCCGGGCCGCACGAATTCCTCCGCATCGCCGCCGCCCTCAGGGGCCGGCTGCCGGTGTCCGCACTGCCGCAGCCGGGCTACGAACCGGGCGAACAGCTGCCCGCTTCGCTGGCCGCGGCCCTCGGCGTCCAGGCGGACGCCGTACTCAAGGCCGCGGACGGCCCGTTCGTGCTCGTCGGACACTCCGCGGGCGCCCTGATGGCGTACGCCCTGGGGGCCGAACTCACCGACCGGGGCCGCCCGCCGCACGGCATCGTCCTGCTCGACGTCTACCCGCCGGGACAGCAGCAGGCGGTGCAGGACTGGCTCAGCGAACTCACCGACACGATGATCGGCCGCGACGGGGTGCGGATGGACGACACCCGGCTCACCGCCCTGGGCGCCTACCACCGGTTCACCCGCGCGTGGCAGCCGCGGGAGCTGGCCGTACCGACCCTGCTCGTCCGGGCCGGGGAGCCGCTGGGCCAGTGGCCCGACGGCCAGTCCTGGCAGTCCACCTGGCCGTTCCCGCACGACTGCGCGGACGTGCCGGGCAACCACTTCTCGATGGTGCGGGAGCACGCAGAAGCCGTCGCCGACCGCATCCACACATGGACAGGAAACCTGGCATGAGAACCACAGTTGGCACGAGGACCACGGCCGGCACCCCGGCCGGCACAAGAATCCCGGACCGCAGCCGGCTCGGCAGCCGGCTCCAGATGGCACAGGGCTGGTACTGGGCCTTCGGCGTGAACGGCGACCCGTACGCACGGCTGCTGTGCGGGCAGGACGACGAACCCGCCCGCTGGTACGAGGAGATACGCACCGCCTGCGCAGGCCCCTTCCGCAGCCGCACCGGCGCCTGGGTGGTGACCGGGTACGCCGCCGCCGCGCGGGTGCTGGACGGCGCCGGGTTCGCCCCGGGCACGGCGGAGACGGCCGAGGACTGGGCCCGGCCGTTCTGGGACGTGCCCATCGCCGCGGGCACGGCGCCCGCGGACGTGGCGGAACTGGCCGACGCGTACCGGGAGTCGCTGCCGGAGAAGGGCACCCGCTTCGATCTGGCCGCGGACCTCGCCCGCGAGGTGCCGCTCCGCGGCGCGAGCGCCCGATTGGGGGCGAAGGGCGAGGACGCGCACCGCGTCGCCGCCCTGCTGCGTACGGCAGGCACGGCGGCGGACGCCCGGCTGACCCCGCAGTCGCTCGCCGCGACCGAGGAGACCCTGGCCGCGCTGGCGGCCCTGCGCGAACAGGCGGGCCCCGACGGCGTCCTGGCGGCAGCCGCCTGCGAGGCGGCGGCCAACACGGTGTGCCACGCGGTGCTCGCCGTCCTGCGCACCCCGGGCCTGGCCGCCCGCCTCGCCGACGACCCGGACCTCGCGGAGCGGATCGTGGCGGAGACCCTGCGCACCGCGCCCCCCGTCCACCTGGAGAGCCGCCGCGCCACCGTCGCGCAGACCCTCGACGGCGCCGAACTCGCCGAGGGCGACGAGGTGGTGGTGGCCGTCGCCGCGGCCAACTCGGACCCGGAGGCGTTCGCCGCACCCGACCGCTTCGACGTGGACCGCACGGACGGGCCGCCGGCCCTGACGGTGGGCCGCGGCGACCAGGACGGCGGCGTGGCGGAGTTCGCCGCCGGGCACGCCGTCGCGGCCCTGCACGCCCTCGCCGGCGTGCTGCCCGGCACGGGGCAGGCGGGCCCCGTCGTCCACCGCCGCCGTTCGCCCGTACTGCGGGGCATCAGCCGATGCCCGGTCGAGATCTAAGGACTCACGATGCGCATCGTCTTCTCCGCCATGTCGAGCAAGACCCACTTCTACCCCCTGGTCCCGCTCGCCTGGGCCTGCCGGGCGGCCGGCCACGAGGTCCGGGTCGTCGGGACGCCGGGACTGACCGAGATCACCACCGCCGCCGGCCTGACGGCGGTGCCCGTGGGCGAGGACACCGACCTCGCCACGCACATGAGCGCGGTCGGTGAGGACATGATCAAGTACGTGCGGTCGCTGGACTTCGCCGACGAGGCCCTGGCGAGTGCGACCTGGGAGGACCTGCTGGGCATGCAGACCGCCCTCACCCCCAACCTCTTCGCGCTGATGACCCCCGACTCGCTGATCGACGGAATGGTCGACTTCTGCCGGTCCTGGAAGCCGGACCTGCTGATCTGGGAACCGCTGACCTTCGCGGCCCCGATCGCGGCCAAGGTGACGGGAGCGGCCCACGCCCGGCTGCTCTGGGGCCCCGACATCACCACGAAGGCCCGCCGCGCCTTCCTGGACCTGCGGGAGAGACAGGAGCCGGAGCACCGCGAGGATCCCTTCGCGGAGTGGGCCGGGTGGACCCTGGAGCGCCACGGGGTGAAGCCGGAGCCGGGCTTCGCCGAGGAGCTGGCGCGCGGCCAGTGGAGCATCGACCCCGTGCCGCCGGGCATGCGCCTCGACCTGGGCCTGTCCACCGTGGGCATGCGCTACGTCGACTACAACGGCCCCGCCGTCGTACCGGACTGGCTGCACGAGCCGCCCACCAGGCGCCGGGTCTGCCTCACGCTGGGCGTCTCGGGCCGCGACAACGGGGTGGAGGTGATCACCACCGAGGAGATCCTGGAGGCCGTCGCCGACATCGACGCCGAGTTCGTCGCCACGTTCGACGAGCACCAGCTGGAAGCCGTCCCGCACGTTCCCGACAACGTCCGCACGGTCGGCTTCGTGCCGATGCACGCCCTGCTGCCCACCTGCGACGCGGTCGCCCACCACGGCGGACCCGGCACCTGGCACACCGCGGCGATCCACGGGGTGCCGCAGGTCGTGCTGCCGGTCGGCTGGGACACGGCGGAGCGGGCCCGGCTGTCCGAGGAGGCCGGCATGGCCGTGTCGGTGCCGCTGGAGGAGCTGACGGCCGCCCGGTTCCGCGAAAGCGTCCTGCGCGTCCTGGAGGACCCGGCGCTCCGCGAGGGCGCGGCGCGCGTGCGCGAGGCGATCCTCGCCGAACCGGCGCCGACGGAGGTCGTCGGCGTGCTGGAGAGGATGACCGCCGCCCACCGCCGCAAGCCCTGACGAAAGCCCGGGCACAGGAGCCAGTGAAATCCCGGGAATTCGGCGGAAATGGCGACGACCGCCGCAATCTCTCAACTCCCTTGTGAACAACTGGAGTTCGAGTGGAACGCACTTGTCGGCGATTTGGTGATCTTGTTAGGGTCGCCGCGGATATAGGGAGACACCACATGCGGGGAATGCGGGGAAGAGGAAAATGAAACGACGAATATGGGTGCCCTCTGTATTCATTACGGTTCTCGCGCTCGTCAATCTGGGCGCGGCCCCCGCAGCCCCGAACCGCGAGGAGAGCCGCGCCGACCGTCTCGTCGCGCAGATGACGCTGGACGAGAAGCTCTCGTTCGTGCACTGGGACTACGACACGACGGACCCGACGGCCAAGATCTTCCTGCCCGGCGTGCCCCGCCTCGGCATTCCGAAGATGCGCGCCACCGACGGACCCGCGGGCGTGACGATCCACCGGCCTTCGGTGGCACTGCCCGCCCCGGTCGGCCTCGCCTCCTCCTTCGACGCGTCCCTCGCCGAGAAGTACGGCCAGGTGCTCGGCCGTGAGGGCCGCGCGTTCGGCCAGGACGTGCTCTTCGCCCCGATGGTGAACAACATCCGGGTGCCGCAGGCCGGGCGGAACTTCGAGACGTTCAGCGAGGACCCGCTCCTCACCGGACGCACGGCCGCCGGGGAGATCAAGGGCATCCAGAGCCAGGGCCTGATGGCGACGGTCAAGCACTACGCCGCCAACACCCAGGAGAACAACCGCATGGGTGTGGACGTCAAGGTGGACGAGCGCACCCTCCAGGAAATCGAACTCCCGGGCTTCGAGGCCGCCGTGAAGGCGGGCTCCGCCTCGGTGATGTGCGCCTACCCCAAGGTCAACGGCGAACCGGCCTGCGGCAACGGGAACCTGCTGAACGACATCCTCAGGGAGCAGCTGGGATTCCGGGGCTGGGTCACCTCCGACTGGATGGCCACGCAGAGCACGGACGCCCTCACCAAGGGCCTCGACCAGGAGCTGGGCATCGACGTGGGCGTCGCCATCCCGCCGGGCGGCGAGGTCCCCGGCGGCAAGTACTTCGGCGACACGCTCAAGAAGGCCGTCACGGACGGAACCGTTCCGGTGGCCGCCCTCGACCGGGCGGTGAGCCGGATCGTCGGACAGATGGGCCGCTTCGGCCTCCTGGACGAGAAGCAGCCGCCGCGGCCCGCCCGCGACGTCGCGGGCGGCACGAAGGTCGCCGAGGAAGTGGCCGAGTCCGGCGCGGTGCTGCTGCGCAACCAGGACCGGACGCTGCCGCTCGACGCCGCCGCCACCGACCGCCTCGCGGTGATCGGCCCGACGGCCAAGACCCCCAAGGTGACGGGCCTGGGCAGCTCCTACGTGATTCCCGACGCGGCCACCGCGCCGCTGGACGCCCTCGCCAAGAAGCTGGGCGCCGGCGCGCAGCTCTCGTACGCCGAGGGCGAGGACGTCGACGGCGAGAGCATCCCGGCGTCCGCGCTGGAACCGGCCTTCACCGGGGGCAAGGTCCTCGACCCCGCCGAGAACGGCGTCGTCTACGACGGCAGGCTCACCGTGGACAAGGCCGGCCTCTACCGCATCGCGGCCCGCGTCACCGGCGGCAACGGCGCCGTCCAGATCGACGGCGGCGAACCCATCAGCATCGGCGAGGTCTTCGGCAAGCTCACCAGCGTTCCGCTGAAGCTGACCGCGGGCACGCACACCGTCAAGATCACCGCCGGAGCGGTCGTCGACCAGCCGATGACCCTCGACCTGCGCTGGGTGACCCCGGCCATGGCACAGGCGGAGATCGACCGGGCCGTCGCCACCGCACGCGGGGCCTCGACCGCGGTGGTCTTCGCCTACGACGACGGGGCCGAGGGCAGCGACCGGGCCTCCCTGTCCCTGCCCGGCCGCCAGGACGAGCTGATCAAGGCCGTCGCGGCGGTGAACCCCCGTACGGTCGTCGTCCTGAACACGGGTTCGTCCGTCACCATGCCCTGGCTCGACAGCACCCGGGCGGTCCTCGACATGTGGTACCCCGGGCAGGCCGGCGCGGAGGCGACCGCCGACATCCTGTTCGGCGACGCCGAACCGGGCGGCCGGCTCTCCCAGACCTTCCCCACCTCCGAGCAGGCCACCCCGGTCGCGGGGGACCCCGAGCGCTACCCCGGCGTCGACGGCGTCGTGCGGCAGTCCGAGGGCATCCACACCGGATACCGGTGGTACGACCAGAAGGACGTCAAGCCGCTCTTCCCGTTCGGCTTCGGCCTGTCCTACACGTCCTTCGCGTACGAGAACCAGGCCGTCAAGCGCACCGCGGACGGCTTCGACGTCGACGTGACGGTGCGCAACACCGGCGCCAGGGCGGGCAGCGACGTGGTCCAGGTCTACCTCGGCCCCAGCCCGAAACTCCGGCTCGACCAGGCGGAGAAGGCCCTGGCCGGCTACCAGAAGGTGCACCTCGCAGCCGGGGAGTCCCGCCGCGTGCGCATCCACGTGGCCGAGCGCGCCCTCCAGTACTGGGACACGACGGCCGACGCCTGGAAGCTCGCCGGCGGCCGGCGCCCCGTCCTGGTCGGAGCCTCCTCCGGAGACATCCGGCTCAGCGCCACCGTCGCGGCCGACCGGCCGTGACGCCGCGGGTGCGGTCGCCCCGGACACCACCCCCGGGG
>NZ_JBSGZD010000012.1:0-64944 GCF_053610825.1 Streptomyces sp. NPDC054863
CCGTTCGGTGCGGCGGTCGCCGCGGCCAGGTCCCGACGCGAGCTGGTCGTCCAGCCCCGGATGGGCTTTCCCACCGGCCCGGCCATGCGGCGCGGGCTGGAAGCGGTGCGGGACGTGCCCGTCCGCACGGTGGGGACCATCACCCTGGACAGCTACACCCGGGTCGGTGACCACGCCTCCGCACGCCGCGCGCTCGACAACGGCGAGAACCTCAACGGCTACCCCCTCGTCGCCCAAGGCCCTTCTGCCGCAAGGAAGTTGACCGAGGGCCTCGGCGGCGGCCAGTTCGCGGTGCAGGTCCGGCACGGCTCGCCGCTGCCGCTGGACATCTTCCGCACACTCCTCGACTCCGGGCTCGACGCCACCGAGGGCGGACCCGTCTCCTACTGCCTGCCCTACAGCCGTACGCCACTGGCACAGTCGGTGGACGCGTGGGCCCGCTGCTGCGAACTGCTGGCCGAACGCTCGCCGCACGCGCATCTGGAGAGCTTCGGCGGCTGCTTGCTCGGCCAGCTCTGCCCGCCGGGCCTGCTGGTGGCGGTGGCCGTCCTGGAAGGAATGTTCTTCGAGCAGCACGGGCTGCGCGACATCTCCCTCAGCTACGCGCAGCAGACCGACTTCGGGCAGGACGTGGCGGCGATCGCCGCGCTGCGCAGGCTCTGCGGGGAGAAGCTGACCCGCTCCAGCTGGCACCTCGTCCTCTACACCTACATGGGCGTCTTCCCCCGGACCGAGGGGGGCGCCCTGGCCCTGCTGCGTCACAGCGCGTCGCTCGCCGCCCGTACCGGAGTCGAGCGCCTCATCGTCAAGACGCCGGCGGAGGCCCACCGCATCCCCACCGTGGAGGACAACGTCCGGGCCCTGAAGGAGGCGGCACGTGCCGCGGCGGACACGGATGCCGGGCCGAGGGAACCGGCGGTCGACGACGGGGTGTACGAGGAGGCCCGCACGCTGGTGGAAGCGGTCCTCGGCCTCCACCGGGACGTGGGCGCCGCCCTCGTCGAAGCCTTCGCGCGCGGCTGGCTGGACGTTCCGTACTGCCTGCACGCCGACAACGCCCAGCGCTCCCGCAGCTACATCGACGGCGACGGACGGCTGGCCTGGCTCTCGGTGGGATCCATGCCGATCCGGGCCCGGCCCGCCGCGCACAGCCGCCGGCTCGGGGCGGACGACTTCCTCGGCATGCTCTCCCACGTCCGGTCGACGTTCGACTGTGCCGCCCTCGCCTGGGCCTGACGGTGCGGCAGGGCCCCCGTGCCGTGCCGCCGCCGTGTGCTCCCCCTGCTGCCCCTGTCCCTTCCCCTCACCGATCCGTGCGGCACGCGCCGCAGCATTCGTGACACAAGGAGAACCGCAGTGAACCTCCCCACACCCCCGCAGGACGAATACACCGTCGCCGTCATCGGCACGGGCCCCCGCGGCCTGTCCGTGCTGGAACGGCTCGCCGTACTGCTGAGCGATCCCGGCCCTTCCCCCCGCCCCGTCCGCATCTACGCCGTCGACGCCGTGGAGGTCGGCGCCGGACGGGTCTGGCGGACCGACCAGGACGACTGGTACACGATGAATACCGTCATCGGGCAGGTCACGATGTTCTCCGGCGGGCCCGACGGCGGCCGGGCCCGTCCGGGCGCGGGCCCCTCGCTCGGCGAGTGGCTGGACGACTGCGCACCCACGACGGCGGACGGCCCCGCGCTCGGCCCCGACGACTTCGCCTCGCGCCGTGACTACGGTCGCTACCTGCGGTTCGTCTACCGCACGATCACCGACGAACTGCCCGCTCACGTACGGCTGATACCGGTGCGCGCCCGGGTGGACGCGGTGCGGCCCGGTCCCGCGGGCGGCTATTCGCTCACCCTGGACGACGGGCGCGGGATCACGGCAGAGCGGGTCGTGCTGGCCACCGGGCACCCCCGCAACGAGCCCGACGACTTCGACCGGTCCATGCTCCGGTTCGCCGAGGAGCACCCGGGGGTCCGTTACGTCGGCGGCGACTCGGCCGCCGACATGGATCTCGAAGGCGCCGTGGCGCCCGGAACCACCGTGGCCGTCCGCGGACTGGGTCTCTCCTTCTACGACGTGCTGCTGTCGCTGACCGTGGGCCGGGGCGGTGCGTTCGTCCGCGACGCCGAGGGACGGCTGGAGTACGTGTGCGGAGGGCGCGAGCCCCGGGTGGTGGCCGGTTCGCGCAGCGGGCTGCCCATCCCGGCGCGCGGACGCAACCAGAAGGCGCCCGGTCATGTCCACCCCGCCCGGTTCCTCACCCCGAAGGCGGTCGACGCGGCCCGTGCCCGCCGGAGGGCCGTGACCGGCAGCGCGCGGCTCGACTTCGACGAGGACCTCCTGCCGCTGCTGCTCAAGGAGGTCGAGCACGTCTACTGGACCACCCGGGTGCGGGCCCTGGCAGGCGCCGAGGAGGCCGGGCGGTTCGCCCTCGCGCACGCGGCGAAGCTGGACGCCGGCGAGGACACCTCCGTACTGCTCAAGGAGGCCGGCCTCCAGGACGCTCCGGAGCTGGACCTGTGGGCGCTCGCCCGGCCCTTCAAGGGAGAGACCTTCGCGGGCCGTGCCCAGTGGCAGGAGCGGTTGTGCGCGGTGATGCGCGACGACCTCCAGGAGGC
The DNA here is from genome assembly GCF_053610825.1 of Streptomyces sp. NPDC054863. Taxonomy (NCBI): domain Bacteria; kingdom Bacillati; phylum Actinomycetota; class Actinomycetes; order Kitasatosporales; family Streptomycetaceae; genus Streptomyces; species Streptomyces sp. NPDC054863. The sequence continues at coordinate 2,619 of NZ_JBSGZD010000012.1, forward strand.
GGCGCTCGGCACGCTCGACGGTCCGCTGAAGGCCGCCCTGGACACCCTGCGCGACCTGCGCGGCATCGTCCGGTCGGCCGTCGACTACGGCGGGCTGCTGCCCGACTCCCACCGTGACGCGTTCCTCGGCAGGTACGGACCGGTCAACGCCCTGCTGTCGGCGGGCCCTCCCATGGTCCGCACCGAGCAGCTGATCGCGCTCATGGAGGCCGGGGTGGTGGAGATCGTGGGTCCGGACACGAGGTTCGGCACCTCCGCGCAGGCAGGCCGGTTCACCGTGCACTCCCCCCAGGTCCGGGGCTCCCTCCGGACCGCCGACGTGCTGATCGACGCGCGCATCCCGGCTCCGGCCCTGCCGCGGGACAGCGCACCGCTGACCCGTCAGATGTTCCGGGACGAGCTGATCCGCGAGTTCGTCAGCACCGATGCCGCCTCCGGCACCCGGTTCGCCACCGGCGGCCTGGACATCGTCCGGGGGACCTTCCAGGTCCGCGACTCCGGGGGCCGCCCCCACCCGGGGCTGTTCGCGCTCGGCATTCCGACGGAACACGTGCGGTGGTTCACCCAGATCGGCAACGGGCGCCCCGGCGTGGCCACCGACTTCCTGAAGGTCGCCGACACCGTGGCGCGCGAGGTCCTCGCCCCGCTCGACGCGGACCGCAGGGAGCAGGCCTCGCGCCGGACCCCCGAGGAGTGGGCGGTCCTCGTCGGCCACGACGCCTCCGCAGTCCGTTAAGGAGGGGCCCGCGCACCGTCCGCAGACCGCCCTCCGTACCGCATGCAGCACGAAAGGTGACACTCCATGGCACATCCAGAATCCGAAGCCACCCGCGCGTTCCGGGAGGCGCGCGACGTTCTGCTGACCCACCGGGACGACCTCGACGCGGCACGCCGGCTGTTCCGCTGGCCCCGGCCGGAGCGCTTCAACTGGGCACTGGACTGGTTCGACGTGGTGGCCCGGGACAACGCACGGCCCGCCCTGCGGGTCCTGGGGCCCGGCGGCGACACGGACTTCTCCTTCGACACGATGGCCCGGCGCTCCGACCAAGTCGCCTCCTGGCTCACCGGGTTGGGGGTGCGCCGCGCCGAACCGCTGCTGCTCCTCCTCGACAACCGGGTCGAGCTGTGGGAGACGATGCTCGCCGCGATCAAGCTCGGCGCGGTGATCGTGCCGACGTACACGACCACGACGCCGGGCGAGCTCGCCGACCGCATCGCACGGGCGGGGGTGCGGCACGTGGTGGCGGCCTCCGAACTGGTGGACCGTCTGGCAGGCATTCCCGGCGACTGGACCCGCATCGCGGTGGGCCCGCGAAGGCCCGGCTGGGTGCCCTACGACGACTCCCACGCGGCTGCGGCCGAGTTCGTACCGCAGGGAGGGTCGGCTGCCGACGACCCGCTGTTCTGCTACTTCACCTCGGGGACGACCTCCCGGCCCAAGATGGTGACCCACACCCATCTCAGCTATCCGGTCGGCCACCTCTCCGGCATGTACGGGAACGGCGTGCGTCCGGGCGACTTCCATCTGAACGTCTCCGCGCCGGGCTGGGCCAAGCACGCCTGGAGTTCGTTCTTCGTGCCGTGGAACGCCGAGGCCACGGTGGTGGCCCTGGCCGAGCCGCGACCCGGTCCCGCCACGGTCCTGGAGGCGCTGCGCACCCGGGAGATCACCACGCTCTGCGCGCCGCCCACGGTGTGGCGCGGCATGGTCCGCCGCGGTCTGGGGGAACGTCCCGCGGGGTTGCGGGAGGCCGTCGCCGTCGGCGAGTCCCTGGAACCGACGCTCCTGCACGCCGTACGGCAGGCCTGGGGCATGCCCGTCCGGGATGGTTTCGGCCAGACCGAAACGACCGCCCAGATCGCCAACCCCCCGGGGCGGGAACCCGTTCCGGGACGGATGGGCTGGGCCCTGCCCGGGTACGACCTGGTGCTGATCGACCCGGAGACGGGCGAGGAGGTGCCCGACAGCACGCCCGGCGAGCTGTGCGTGCGCCTGTCGCCGCCCCCGGTCGGCATGATGACCGGGTACTCGGGCGACCCGGAGCGCACGGCCCGGGCCTTCGAGAACGGCCTGTACCACACGGGCGATCTGGTGGTGCGTCACCAGGACGGCAGTTACGGCTACCTCAGTCGTACGGACGACATGTTCAAGTCGTTCGACCAGCGGATCTCGCCGCTGGAGCTCGAACAGGCGCTGCTGCGCAGTCCGGTGGTCGCGGACGCGGCCGTGGTGCCCGCCCCTCATCCCGTGGGCCTGTGGGAGCCGAAGGCGTTCGTGGTGACCGCTCCGGAGCACGGCGAAGGCGCCGCCGCCGCGGAGGCGATATTCCGCCGCATGGCCGAAGAGCTGCCGCGCGAGAAGTGGGTGCGTGTCCTGGAGTTCGTCGACCGGCTGCCCCTGACACCCTCCGGCAAGATCCGCCGGGCGGAGCTGCGGGATCGCGCCGTGGCGACGGGGACGGTCCACCGGCTGCCGCACACCTGGGACGAGGAAGGAGATCCGGATGGACGAGCGGACGGCACGGCCGAGTCCCCTGCTGTGCCTGTGCGCACAGGTCACGGAGCATGAGGTGATCGAGGCGGTGCGGCACGGTGCGCACGACCTGTCGGGGGTCCGTGCGGCCACCGAGGCGGCCACCGGCTGCGGTGACTGCGCGTACGACGTCGAGGACCTGATCGACGCATGCCGTACGGAGCCGGCGGCGCCGACCGCGCGGAACTGACCGCGCGTCCCGGCCCGGAAACGGGCGGGCGGGGCGCCGTAGAAGTGGTGGGGGAGCCGGGCCGGGGGCCCGGCTCCCTGCCGTTCAGCGCCGGACACGATGGGCCAGGAACGCGCCGGCCGTGGCCAGGGCGAGTCCTCCGAGGGTGGACAGCCCCAACGGCTGTCCCAGCAGAACCGCGGCGAGCCCGGCGGTGCACATCGGCACCAGGTAGAACAGGCTGCTGACCTGGCTCGTCCCGTTGCGCTGCAGCAGGTGGTAGAGCAGGCCCACGCCGACGATCGAGTTGATCAGGGCGCTCCACAGCAGCACGGGCCAGTAGCCGGCCGTGAACTCCACCTCCCAGCCCTCGTGCAGCAGGGCCGGCACCAGGGTCACCGCGGCGGCGGCCAGCAGCTGGACCGCGTTCCCCCCGACCGGGTCCACCTGGCCGCAGAAGCGCTTCTGGTAGACGGTGCCGACCGAGATGCCGAGGAGTCCCAGGGCGAGGAAGCCCAGCCCCAGCAGGTAACCGCCGGAGAGCTGGATGCCGTCGGAGACCGCCAGGGCCACACCGCCCAGCCCCAGCACCAGTCCCGCGCACTGCCCCGCCGAGACGCGTTCGCGCAGCATCGGCACGGCCAGCAGGGACGCCGTCAGCGGGTAGAGCGCGATGACCAGGGCCGCGAGCCCCGAAGGCACTCCGAGGTCCATTCCCATGTAGATGCTGGAGAACTGGACGGCCTGGACGAGCGTGCCCGCGACGGCCAGGTGCCACAGTTCCCGGCCCCGGGGAAAGGTCTTGCGGCGGAGCCCGGCGACGGCCAGGAGGACGAGGCCGGCGAGGGCGAAACGCAGGGTGGCGAAGGTGTAGGGAGCGGCGTGCCGCAGCCCCAGCGAGCCGCTGATGAATCCGGAGCTCCAGACCACCACCAGCGCCGTGGGTGCCACCAGGCGGGCCTTCCCCGCCTTGGGCCGACGGGCCGTTCCGGCCGCGGCACTCGTACCGCCGGGGGCCTGGGGCGGCTTGGGATTCTCGATGCGCGGGTTCGGACTGATCACCGCTGACACTCTCCCCTCGTGTGCAATAAAACGCACTCTAGAGCAGAATATCGCTCATGGCGAGAGAGGGAAGCCCTTCATCCAGCCCTGTCCGATCCCCTCCGGTCCTGGGCGATCACGGGCGGACGCCGGGTCACCCACGGCCGTGCGCGCACGGCGAAAAGCCCCACGGACACTTGTCCGTGGGGCTTCGGAACCCACCGCCCCGCCCTGCGCGGTCGCAGGCAGGGGCAGGAGGATCGGGGGGAGCAGGAGGGGCGGCAGTTCAGTCCGGCACGAGTGCGGTCAGTAGAGGCTGGAGAACAGCACGCCGACCAACTGGGCAGGCTCGCCCGTGTCGTTGCGGAAGCTGTGCGGATGGCCCGCCGACCACTGGACGCAGTCCCCCGCACCCAGCACGTGGTCCTGCCCGTTGTAACGGGCCACCAGGGCGCCCCTGGTGACCATGATGAGGTCGGAACCTTCGTGCTGGAGGTCCTCGGCCAGGCCGCTGTGCGGCGCGAAGTCGCCGGTGACCACCTGGTAGCCCAGCTCCGGGGAGCGCAGTACCCGGTAGACGACGCCCGGCGCCCGGTCCAGGACCTCCTGCTCCTCCCGGGGGTACAGCGAGGGAGTGGCCCGGCCGCGGGAGAAGCCGAGGAAGGAGCCGACGTCATGGTCGAACACCTTGGCCAGGCGTCCGAGCCGTTCCAGCGCGATGTCCGTCTCCCCCCGCTCCAGCGCGGCCAGGAAGGACACCGAGAGGCCGCATTCGGCCGCTACCTGGCGCAGCGACATCCCCTTGTGGGTGCGCAGCCGGTGCAGCACCTCACCCGGTGGCGGGAAACCCAGTTCCGGGTCCCGCGGGGCGGTGGCAGGTGTGGAAGAGGCCGACTCTGTCATGTCCCACATCCTAGGACCGCCGCCAGGCCGCCCTGCGCGGCCGGGCTTCGCCTCACACGGCTTCCAGGAGGCCCGACTGGGCAAGGAGGACTCCCAGCTGGCAGCGGCTGCGCGCACCCAACTCCTGGTAGATCTTGGCCACATGGGTGCGGCAGGTCCGTACGCTCAGACCGACGCGGCGGGCGATCGCCTCGTCGGTCTCCCCCTCCGCGAGCAACTGGATGATCGACATCCGCACGCTGGAGACCAGCTCGCTGACGTCCGCCGCCCGGTTCTGGCTCTCGAACGGCCTGGCATGCAGCCACGCACCCTCGAACACCCCGAGCAGGAAGACGACGACGCCCGGCTGCCGTATGGCCAGGGCCACGTCGCGATTTCCGTCCACCGGGATGAATGCCAGCTCCCGGTCGAAAATGATCATCCGCTCGAAGGAGTCGCCGATGGTCCGCACCTCGCCCCCGGCTCCGCAGATGCGCTCCACCCTTTTTCTCGTCGGCCCGTCGAAGCGGGTGGAGTGCTGGTACAGCGTCCGCCCCCTGACCTGCCTTCCGAGCGCGGACTCGGGCGGTTCCCACACGTTCTGCGTGGCGTCGCCGGCGCCGCGGCCACCGCCCGGGCGGGCCACCAGCATCTCGGACTCGCACTTCTCCGCGGCCGCCGCGATCTCCGCCGCGATGGCCTCCGCCCCGATGACGGTCTGGAACGGTTCCACCGGGCAGACCTCCCGCAGGGTCCGCTCGTGCACCTCCTGGAAGACCGCCAGTTCGGCCTGGATCTGCTCGGACTGACGCTCCATGTGGGCGATCTGCGAGTGCAGCGGTGCCAGCCTGCGGGAGGCGGCGGTGCGCGGGGCGACGGGCACCAGCACGCTGTGGTCGTCGGCGAGCGAGCGCAACAGCTGCCCGTCCACCAGCAGTTGTACGACCCGGTTCATGCGCACGTCGTCCCAGCCGAGTTCCCCTGCGGCCTGGGAGTAACAGAGGACTTGGCACCGGAGTGCAAGTCGGTAGAGCTCCTCCAGATCCTCGGTCTCCCTTAACAGATCGGGATACCGGCTCTTGAGACGTTCCTGCATCTCGCCCCCTTCAGTGCGTCCAACAAAGTCGCCGCGCACCGGCCGTTCGCGCGGCACCCGGAGAAAGGGCTCGCCCGCGTCTTGCCAGAACGGGCTCACGGGGTGTTACTTATAACGTTCGATCGTGCTTAATATCGCACGCACTTGTCGACTCGTCAACTGTGGCGGACGGGGGGACCGCAGAAAGCCGCCTCCCGTCCATCATGGCGGACGGCTTACCTCGTGACGTCGAAATCCCTCACGGATGGCGTGGAATAGGCCACGGCGACCTGCACCAGGAACGCCGTCTCCTCGTCGAGGTCGTCGGTGCGGAAGTCGCCCGCCACCAGCGCCGTCTGTGTCGGCCGCCGACTCAGCATCGCCTTGCGGCCCTGGTGGAGTACGCACGCCAGCACCGCCGCGTCGTGGCTGACGGGCGGCGGCGAAACGGTCCGCAGGTACGCGCCGGCCTCCTCGGAGGCCGACGGATGGCAGAAGTTCTGTACGACGAGCAGGGCGTCCCGTATCTCGATCACCTTGCGGTACTGGAGCAGCGACAAGGGCCCCCGTGGACGCAGGAGTTCGGCAGCCCAGGACCGGCGTGGGTCCAGCACGACGTGCGGCACGAGCGAGGTGAGGTCGTACCAGAGCGGCCACAGCCGCCGGATCGTCACCACCCGGCAGGCCGCCCGCCGCACCACGGAAACGATCGGAATCATGAGGGCCGACGCGCGCAGCAGCGCGTGCAGGAACATGCAGAAGGGGAGCAGCACCACCACCCCCTCGGCCGGCCACACCAGCCGGATCCCCTGGCCCGCCCAGTACACCCCCGAGAAGACGGTGCCGAGGCCGAACAGCCGCAGCGTCGTCCTCACCACGGGGTTCTCACTGCGGCGGCGGCAGCGACGGCACACCCACACGCACACGACGTCGGCCGCCAGGTGGGCGCCGACCAGGATCCACCAGTACGCCGTCCCGGGATGGGAGTCTCCCGCCCGGCCAACGGTGTGCTGGGCGTGGGGCGGCGCGAGGCGGTCCACGACGGCCAGGGCCAGGATCGCGGCTCCCGCCACGAGGTACAGGGGCCTGCGGTAGCGCTTCCCGCGGCCGGTCGCGGTGACGGCGAAGTCCAGCACCGCACTCGCCGAGACCATTCCGCTGAGGTTCGCCAGCAGGCCGACGTCGTACGAGACGCCCTTGTGCCGGACGAGCCACCCGGCCGCCAGGCTGAGCGTCATCGCCGCGGCGGCTGCCGCCACCGCCACCCACAGTCCGCGTTGGCTGCGTACCCGCACCGACGCGGGCATCCTCAGCAGCACGGCGACCCACAGGACCACCACCGAGACGATCTCCAGGCGCCTGCCGAGTTCCTCCCACCCGACGCTCATGCTCATGCTCAACGCTCGTGCGGTGTTCCGAGGCCCAGCGCCGCCTCCAGCGGGTCCAGGCCCTCGGCCGTCGCCGCGTCCGGCCCCTTCTGCCAGGTACGCAGCACACCGGCGAACATCTCGGCCTCCTGCTCCTCCCGCGTCGTGTAGTCGGTGCGGCCCAGCAGGCGTTCCACCAGTTTCAGACTCAGGTCGGGAAGCAGCGCGGCGGCGAACCCGCCGAACTCGTCCGCCTCCAGGGAGTGGTGGTCGAACAGCATGTGCCCGATCGCGTGCAGGACGATGTGCTCCTGGTGGGAGCGGGTCGTCTGCTGCTCGAAGAAGATGTGGTCCGAGTCCCCGGTGGCCAGCCACAGACCGCAGGCGCCCGCCGTGGCCGCCTGCAGCGGCAGCGGATGGAGGTGCAGGGCGCGGCCCCGACTCGTCTCCAGCGCCCGGCAGAGGAGTTCGAGCGAGAACGGGTCCGGCGGGTCGAGCTGCTCCAGCAGCTCTTCGCAACGCCGGCGGAGCTTGACGTACCTGGCCGGCCTACGGTGTGCCCTCGTGATTCTCTCCCCCCGTCCCATGCGTGGTCAGCGTCTCGGACCGGCGGGACCGGGCCCCGGCGGCTCGTCCTCCCCACCGGCCGGCTGCCCGCCGACCCCGGTGAGATCCTGGAGCCGGCGCACTTCGTCGACCATCGCGATCAGTGCGTCGAGACTGGCGGTGGACAGCCCGTTCGCCCGCAGTGCGAGGTTTCGCACCTGTGTGTCACCGAGGGCGGAGGCCAGTGCCAGCTGGGCGTTGACCCGGGTGGCCACGGTGTCGTTGACGAAGTAGTCCACCGGTACGCCGAAGAACTCCGCGAGCGCCTCCAGATGATCGAGGCTCACGTTGGACTTCTTTCCGGTGGCGAGCTCCCAGAGGTAGGTTCCCGAGATGGCCCGCCCGGTGGTCTGCGTGATCTCCAGGGCGAGCTTCACGTAACCGGGGCGTTTTCGTTCGTCGGGGTAGAGGGTGCCGATCAGCGTCGTGAGCCGCTGGTCGATCTTCCGCTCGACGGGCGAGCCCGATCCTCTGGCCGGGGAACTGCTCATGCGCGTCTGTGTTCCTTCCTGTCGAATGGGCGTCCCGCCGCCGCCCCTCCGCCAGCATGAACGCGTCCCACCTCACTCAGCCTAACTTCGTCCGCCCACGCGTTCGGTCGCTTCGGGCCAACTGCCGCTTCCCGGGGGCGCCGTGGCCGGGCGCCGGTCCCAGTCCATGACCGACCAGGGCAGGGCGAGGTCACCGAGGTCTCCGATGGTCTTGGGTTCGAGTCCGTCCACGGACACGGCCGTACGATGCTTGCGGTACACGGTGTCCATGTAGCGGTGCCCGGTGTCGGCCGCGATGAAGAGGTACTGGCGGCCGGTGCGGAAACGCGCCTCCCAGGAGGCCGCGAGGTGGGCGCAACCGGAGGACATGCCGCCGAAGATGCCGTGGTCGCGGTAGAGCCGCACGGTGGCGGAGACGGCCTGCTCGTGCGCGATCCAGTGGATGCGGTCGTACAGCGAGTGGCGCACGTTGCGGAACGGCACCGGGCTGCCGATGCCGGAGATGCTCGCCACGGGGTCCTCGACGGGTTCGCTGCCGAAGGTGACGCTCTCGAAGGGCTGCACCCCCACGAGTTCGGTGTCGGGACGCGACTCGCGCAGATAGGTCGTCAGGGCACCGGTCGAGGCGCCGGAGCCGACACCGCCCACCAGCGTGAGGGGCACGTCGCCGAACTCCCGGTCGATGTGGGCCGCGCAGGCCCGGTAGCCGAGGTAGTGGTAGTCCTCGTGGTACTGCTGCATCCAGTGCACGTCGTCCCGTTCGGCGAGCACCTCGTGCACCCGGGCGAGACGCACCTCAAGGTCCATCTTGTCCACCAGCGGGCCTGGCGGGATGGCCACCTGGTCCACGTGGACCCCCAGCAGTTCCAACTGGACCACCACGGACGGGTCGACCTTGGTGGAGCAGACGACGCGGCACTTCATGCCGTACTTGTGGCAGGCGAGTGCGAGCGCATACGCGTACGTACCGCTGGAGCTGTCCATCAGGGTGTCGCCGGGGCGCACCCGGCCGGTGTCGAGCAGGTGCCCGACGGCCGCGAGCGCCGAGTAGACCTTCATCGTCTCGAATCTGGCGACCACGAGGTTGTCGGTGATCCGGACGAGGGCCGGCAGCTTCACGGCGTCGGCGATGTGATCAAACATGTCCCCACCCCACTTGGGAGAAGTGGCACTGGTGGCCCAGGCCGAGGAAGTACGCGGACAGGTCGGCGAGGACGTACGGGTCGGGGCGCTGCCGGAAGAGGTAGCCGATAACGGTTCCGGTGTGCGCGACGAAGAGCCCGTCGGCCCGGAACCGGATGCGCCGGGCGAACAGTGCGTCGAAGGTCTCCTTCGGGACGACGCCCTGCGACAGGGCGGCGCTGCGGGTGGCGGCGGCGGCGACCGCGACCGCGTCGGCGCGGGCGAAGGACGTCACCAGGTCCTGCACGCAGTCGTCGTAGGCGCCCCGGTGGCGCGTGTAGTGGGCGAGCAGCGCGGGGCCCGCGGCCTCGGTGTCCACCGTCCCCTCTTCGGTGAGGTAGCAGGCGTACAGCCCCACCTGCGCACCGAGCGGCCGGACCACCCGCTGCGAGGCGCTGAGGTACAGGGCGAACTCGTCGAGGAACACGCTGTCGGCGCGCTCGATCCGGCGCAGGATGCCGGTGATCGTGTCCTGCTCGTGCGGCAGGCCGAACACCCGGAAGAGGCAGCGCAGCGTGGCGACGATGTCCGCCGTGGAGCTGGCCATGCCCTTGCCCGTGGGCAGTTCGCTGTGGAAGGTCATGCGGCCCGGTGGCATGGTGAGGCCGAACCGGTCCAGCAGCAGCTCCACGGCGCGGGCGGTCTTGGGCCGGCCGTGCAGGGCCGAATCGTCGAATCCGGTGGCTTCCGGGTCGGCGGTGAAGTGGCACCAGCTGAACTTGTCCACGGGCAGCGAGACGATCGAGATGTGCGGGACGCCGTCCTCCCAGTGCGGGCCCTGGTAGAGCTCGCCGAGGGTGCCTCGGCTGATGCCGCTGTGGACGGCGGACGGGGAGCCGGCCAGGGTTTCCGGGCGCGTGGCCCGCCGGGGTGACGCGGTGCGCGGCTCAGTGGGCGTCCGCAGCATGACCGGCCCCTTCCGGGGTGGTCGCGGCCAGTGCGCAGAGCAGGATGTCGAACCCGCGGGCGAGGTCCTCGGGACGGATGGTGAGCGGCGGCAGGACCCGCAGCACTTCGTCGGCCCGGCCGCAGCGCTCCAGTACCAGGCTGTCCCGGAAGCACAGTTCCTGGATGCGCCGGGCCCGGTCGGGGTCGGCCGTGTCGATGCCGACGACCAGACCCCGGCCGCGCACGGACAGCCCGTGCGCGGCGGCGACCCGCGTGGCGAAGTGCTGCAGAGCCGCGGCGTTCTCCTTCAGCAGGGCGAGGAATCCGGGCTCGTTCCAGTAGCTCAGGGCCGCTGCCGCGGTGACGAAGGCCAGTTGGTGTCCGCGGAAGGTGCCGCTGTGCTCGCCGGGTGCCCAGACGTCCAGCTCCGGCGAGATCAGTACCAGGGACATGGGAAGCCCGTACCCGCTGATGGACTTCGACAGGGTGATCAGGTCGGGGACGATGCCCGCCTGCTCGAAGCTGAAGAAGTCTCCGGTGCGGCCACAGCCGGCGAAGATGTCGTCGACGATGAGGACGATCCCGTGCCGGCGGGTGAACTCCCTTAGTGCGCGCAGGAATCCGGGCGGTGCGCAGTAGATCCCGCCGTCGGACTGGACCGTTTCGAGGATGACCGCGGCCGGCAGCGGAGTGCCGCTGGAGGTGTCGGCGACCATTCTCTCCAGGAGGGCCAGCGGGTCGAAGGGGCCGGTCGGCCCCTCCGGGTAGGGCACGAAGGTGGTGCTGTGGGCGTCGGAGCCGAGCCCCGTGCGGGCTGCGAGGTCGCCGGTGACGGCGAGGGAGCCGGCGGAGACGCCGTGGAAGCCTCCGTAGAACGAGACGACGCCGCGCCGGCCGGTCGCCTTGCGGGCCAGTTTGAGCGCCGCTTCGACGGCGTTGGTGCCCGTGGGACCGCAGAACTGCACCTTGTGGTCCAGGCCCCGGGGGCCGAGGACCGTGTCGTGCAGCGCGTCGAGGAATTCCCGCTTGGGCGCGGTGTAGAGGTCGAGGCCGTGGGTCAGGCCGTCCGACTCGATGTGGCGGAGCAGACGGTCCTTCAGGGCCGGGGGGTTGTGGCCGTAGTTGAGCGCTCCCGAGCCGCAGAAGAAGTCGAGGTACTCGCGGCCCTCCTCGTCCTGGAGGAAGGATCCGCGGCCCTTCACGAAGACGGCGGGGAATTTGCGGGAGTAGCTCCGCACCTCGGACTCCAGCCGGTGGCGGGAGGCCTCCTCACGGACGGTCGGGGGTGGCAGCGGGGTGCGCATGCGGTGCTCCTTCGGCCGGGTGGATCAGAGTGGGACCGCCGCGGACGGGCGCGTCACGGCACAGCCGGTCCGCCCGGCCGGGTGGCGGGCGGCGGCGCGGTCGCGGGGCGGGGTGTTCCTGCGGCACGGGGCACGGCCCGGTCGCCACAGCAGGAGTACGTCGAGAAGGCGGTTCACCTGCACGCGAACGCACGTCCGGCAGACGCGGACAGAGGCTCGGGGGCGCCGTCGCCTCGGCAACGGCGCGCCAGCAGGCCGCCACGAAAACACCTGCGCGGTGGGCTGTCAACGACATGGCCCGCCCTGGGCCATCTCCCTGAGGTTCCGTATGGCCCACGAGTACGGCGCTGTACTGGGCATTCATCAGCAGATCGATGTTCCGGAAAATGCGTCGGTGCCGCCCGGGACGGAGATCGGAAGGTGTCCCTCAGCTTCCTGCGTTGCAACTTGATGATCCCGGCGGGCCCTGGAGGCCCCCGCCGCCACCTGGCCATACTCGACGCACATCCCCCCTGGTCCGCAGTTGACGAACGGAGAAATCCGGCATGCACGTCGCAGCTCTCGAATGGCTCACCTACGGCCTGGACAAGGCGGTCGCGGCTGCCGCCCGGCGAGGTCTGACCCTTCACCTTCTGACCGCCGACCGCTCCGAGTACGCCTTCGAGCTGAGCCGGTGCGACATGGACGTCCTGGTCGTGCACGAAGTGGACACCTCGGACGCCAGGATCGTGGTGAAGGAGCTGGAGGCGATCGAGGGGCTGGCCGGACTCATCAGCACCACGGACACGTGCAGCCTCGTCTCGCTGGAGGTGGCCGACCGGCTCGGCCTGCCGGCCCAGCCCTCCGATGCCGTGCGCCTGGTGCGGGACAAGGCCGCACTGCGTCGGCGGCTCCACGGCCTGGGGCTGTCGCGCGCGTCCCAGGTGACCGTCGATCCGTTCGCAGCCGACGCGGCGGCCGTCGCCGACTCCCTCACCTACCCCGCCGTACTGAAGGACTCGTCGGGCACCGGCAGCGAGGGCGTGTGGATCGCGCACGACGCGCACGACGTGCCGGGGATCCTCGACGCCGCCCGTACCGGCAGGCTGCGCGGCGGGGTGCTCACCGCCGAGCCGTACTTCTCCGGTCCGCTGTACAGCGCCGAGACCCTGAGCTGGGACGGCGAGACCCGGGTGCTCGGCATCACCAGCCGGATCCTGTCCCCTCTTCCGCACTTCCGTGAGGAGGGCGAGGCCTTCCCCATCGCCTTCCCCGCACCGCAGGCCGCGGAACTGACCGCCTGGGTCCGCGCGGTCCTCGACCGCATCGGGTACCGGGGCATCTCCCACACCGAGTTCATCATCACCGACGACGGCTACGAGGTCGTCGAGATCAATCCCCGGCTGGGCGGCGGCATGGTGGCCGAGCTGATCTCCGGCGCGTACGACATCAATGTGTGCGAAGCCTTCTTCGACATGGCGCTCGGGCAGCGCCCCGCGCTGATGGACGCGCCTTTGACCGTGGTGCGCGGGATGGCCGAGGTGCATCTCCTGGCCGAACGCACGGGTGTGTTCGACGGTTTCGAGGGCGAGGAGAGGCTGGCCGGGCACCCGGGGTCGCCGCGGCTCTCCGTGGCCCGGGCTCCCGGCGAAGCCGTGGACTCCCTGACCGACTGGCGGGCCAGCCTCGGTTCGGTGGTGGCGGAGGGCCCGACCGCCGAACTCGCCATGCACCACGCGGCGTCCGCGGCGCGGCTCGTGCGTCCCCTGGTGATCTGACCTCGTGCTTCGCCGTGGTCGCGGCTGCCGTCCTGGCGATCCGATGCCCGACCCGGACCGGCCGGGACCGAGAAGGCCCGGTGCGGCGGGTGTCGGGAAGGGACGGGTCCCCGTGCCCTCCGCCGGTCGCCGACGGCTGCCGTCAGTTTCCCGTGCCCGCCGCGCCGGCGCGCGTCGCGTCCGCTCCCCAGCTGGCGAGCAGTCGCAGTCCCTGGGCCGACGCCGAGTCGGGCTCCGCGTGGTACGTGACCAGTGACTGGTCGTGGTCGTCGGGCAGGCGCAGGGTCTCGTACGACAGGGTCAGGTCGCCCACCAGGGGGTGGCGCAGGCGTTTGACGCCGTGGCCCTTCTCGCGGACGTCGTGCCTGGCCCACAGGGAGCGGAACTCCTCGCTCTTCACGGAGAGTTCGCCGACCAGGGCCGACAGCAGCGGGTCGTTCGGGAAGCAGCCCGCGTCCATCCGCAGGAAGCTCACCATGTCCGACGCCTTCTGTTCCCAGTCCACGAACAGTTCGCGCGCCCCGGGGTGCAGGAAGCAGATGCGCGCCCAGTTCCGCTCCTCGGGGGGCAGTGCGGCCCAGTCGCCGAAGAGCGCGGCGGCCATGCGGTTCCAGGCCAGGATGTCCGAGCGGCGGCCCACCACGTAGGCGGGAACGCCCTCCATCGCGTCCATGAGGTGGTGCAGCGCGGGGCGTGCGTGCTGGGGGCGGGCGGGGCGCCTCTTCTTGTGCTGCTTGGGCTTGGCCAGGTGGGTCAGGTGGGAGTGCTCGGCGTCCGTGAGGCGCAGGGCGCGGGCGATCGCGTCCAGGACCTCGCCCGAGACGTTGCGGCCGTTTCCCTGTTCCAGGCGGGTGTAGTACGCGACGGAGACTCCCGCGAGCTGGGCGAGCTCCTCACGGCGCAGACCCGGCACCCGCCGGTGGCGCCCGAAGCTCGCCAGGCCGACGTCCTCCGGCTGCAGCCGGGCCCTGCGGGTGCGCAGGAACTCACTGAGCTCGGCGCGTCCGTCGAGGGGCTCGGGGGTGGGGGAAGCTGTCGGCCGGTCGTCCATGCCGTCCAGTATCCAGGGTCGTACGCGTACGAGCCTGTCCCCGCCAGTAGTAGGACCACTGGACGTAGGCAGGACGGTGACCTGGGTAGATGTCCACGTGGCTGGCACCGTGGACGGCATGACCGCACAGATCAGCACCACGACCGTTTCCGCTTACGCCGCACCGTCCGCCAAGGCCCCCCTGGAGCGGACCACCGTTCCGCGCCGCCCGGTGGGCGAGTCCGACGTACTGATCGACATCAAGTACTCCGGCATCTGCCACTCGGACATCCACCAGGCGCGCGACGGCTGGGGCGAGGGCATCTTCCCGATGGTTCCGGGCCACGAGATCGCCGGTGTCGTCACCGAGGTCGGCCCCTCCGTCACCAGGTTCGCGGTCGGCGACCGGGTCGGTGTCGGCTGCATGGTCGACTCCTGCCGCGAGTGCGAGAACTGCAGGGCCGGTCTTGAGCAGTACTGCGTCAAGGGCAACATCGGCACGTACAACGCCCTCGACAAGAACGGCGAGCCCACCTACGGCGGCTACTCCACGCACATCGTCGTGGACGAGGCCTTCACCGTCCGCATCCCCGACGGCCTCTCCCTGGACGTCGCCGCGCCGCTGCTGTGCGCGGGCATCACCACGTACTCCCCGCTCGCCCACTGGAACGCGGGTCCGGGCAAGAAGGTCGCGATCGTCGGCCTCGGCGGTCTCGGCCACATGGCCGTCAAGATCGCGCACGCGATGGGCGCCGAGGTCACCGTGCTGTCGCAGTCCCTGCGCAAGAAGGACGACGGCCTGAAGCTGGGCGCCGACCACTACTACGCGACCAGCGACGAGGCCACCTTCGAGGAGCTCAGGGCGAGCTTCGACCTGATCGTCTCGACCGTTTCCGCGCCGCTTCCGCTGGACAAGTACCTGAGCCTGCTGCGGACGGACGGCGCCATGGTGAACGTCGGCGCTCCGGAGGAGCCGGTCTCGCTCAACCTCTTCTCGGTCATCGCGGGCCGCAAGACCCTCGCGGGCTCCGGCATCGGCGGCATCCAGGAGACCCAGGAGATGCTGGACTTCTGCGCCGAGCACGGCCTGGGCGCGGAGATCGAGCTGATCGACGCAGGTCAGATCAACGAGGCGTACGAGCGGGTCCTGGCCAGCGACGTGCGCTACCGCTTCGTGATCGACGCGTCCACGATCTGAGACGGGCGCAGGGGCCGGTGACGGTTCACCGCGACGGACTCCACCACGCTCCATCGAGCGGATCCAGCAGTCGCTGGGTCCGCTCGTCGCCGTTTCCGGGGCTGCCCGGCCCCTACGCGGGATGTGAGAACGCCCCCCGACCGGACGTACGGAGGGAGCCGTCGCGGCCTGATCCCACCTCGCCTGATCCGCACTCTTGACAAACTATTCATGCACCTGACAGCAGTGGCTCTGTACCACCCCCGTACGGCACCACACTCCGATGGGAGCAATCAGCGCATGAGCAAGCCTGAGAGCGCGGGATACGACTACGACGTCGTCATCGGCGGAGCCGGTCTCGCCGGCAGCGCGGCGGCGATCCTGCTCGCGCGACGCGGTGCCCGCGTCGCACTGCTGGAACGACACTCGGACCCCGACGCGTACAAGGTGCTCTGCACCCACTCCCTCACCGCCAACGCCTATCCGGTGCTGGACGAGCTCGGCCTCGTCCCCGCTCTGGAGAAGGCGGGGGCCGTCCGCAACCAGGCGCGCTGGTACACCCGCTGGGGCTGGATCGAGCCGAGGGCGGCGCCGGGCGGTCCCGAGCTGCCGTACGGGTTCAACATTCGGCGCAGCACCCTCGATCCGTTGATCAGGTCCCGTGCGGCCCGGACCCCCGGCGTCGACCTGCTCCTCGGGCACCGGGTGACCGGGCTGGTCCGGGAAGCCGGGCGCACCTCGGGGGTGCGCGCGTCGACGCCTCAGGGCGAGCGCGAGATCCGGGCCCGCCTGGTGGTCGGCGCCGACGGCAAGGACTCGGACGTCGCGAAGTTCGCCGGGGTGCCGTCCCGGAGTTACGAGAACGCGCGGTTCGGCTATCTCGCGCACTTCCGCGGTCTTCCGCTGCCCGACGGAGCCAGTCACACCTGGTTCCTCGAACCCGACATGGCGTACGCGTTCCCGAACGACGACGGGGTGACGGTCGTCGCGGTGCTCCCGGACAAGAAGCGGCTTCCGGCCTTCCGCGAAGACCTGGAGGGCAGCTTCCTCGCCTTCCTGCGCGCCCTGCCCGAGGCACCGCCCGTCGACTCCGCCGAGCGCATCACGAAGATCACCGGCACTCTCAACTACCCGCTGCACAGCCGCAGGCCGACCGCACCGGGCCTCGCGCTCGTCGGCGACGCCGCCCTGACCAGCGATCCCCTGTGGGGAGTGGGCTGCGGGTGGGCCCTGCAGTCGGCGCAATGGCTGGCGGACGCGGTCGCCCCGGCCGCCACCGGGCGGGGCGACCTCGACAGATCGCTCGCGGTGTACGCCCGCAGACACGGGCGCCGGCTGCGCGGTCACCAGTTCCTGGCCGCCGACTACGCCACGGCCCGTCCGTTCAACCCCCTGGAACGGCTGATGTTCTCGGCGGCGGCGCGCGACGCATCGGCGGCGCGGCACATGCACCTGTTCGCATCCCGCCTGATCGGACCGCTGCGCTTCTTGAACCCCGTGGTGCTGGCCAGGGCTTCGGCCGTCAACCTCAGACATCGCGGGGCGGGCGCGCCCTCCGCGCGCAGGTCACGCACGCGGTCGTGACCGGCGCGGCCGGCACCCCCCGCGGCCGGCACCCCTGCGGCCGGCACCCTCCGCGGCCCGCTTCCTCCCCGCGCGGCGCCGAGTCGCACAGTTGTCCGGATATGGTGAGCCCTCCCCCGACGTCTTCAGGCCCGGAGCCCCAGTGAACACACCCGACGGTCTGATCGAGGTCCCGCCGGGGGTGGCGGCCGGCCGGGGCGCCCCGCCGTCCTTCCGGGTCGCGGCGGTCGTCTCGACCCTCACCGTGGTTGCCATCGCCTGGGCTGCGGGGGCCGGTGAGCTGCTGGCCGGTCCCGGCTTCCGCGCCTGGCAGACGATCACCGTGGCGATCCTCGTCCAGGCCATGCCGTTCCTGCTCCTGGGCACGCTGATCTCCGGCGCGGTCAACGCCTTCGTACCCGCGCACGTGTTCAGCAGGGCGCTGCCGCGCAATCCCGTGCTCGCGGTGCCGGTGGCGAGCGTCGCGGGGGTCGTGCTGCCGGGCTGCGAGTGCGCCTCGGTGCCGGTCGCCGGGAGTCTGATCCGGCGCGGGGTGACCCCGGCCGCCGCGTTCGCCTTCCTCCTGTCGGCTCCCGCGATCAACCCCGTCGTACTGGCGTCCACCGCCGTCGCCTTCCCCGGCCAGCCGGAAATGGTCGTCGCCCGGCTGGTGGCTTCGCTGGTCACCGCCGCCCTGATGGGCTGGCTCTGGCTGCGGTTCGGACGTGCGGAGTGGCTGCGGATGCCCGCCCGCCACTCCGGCCACCAGCAGGGAGAGAGCCGTCTGGAGGAGTTCCGGCTCGGCTTCCAGCACGACTTCCTGCACGCGGGCGGCTTCCTCGTGCTGGGCGCGATGGCCGCGGCCACCTTCAACGTCGCCGTGCCGAAGTCGGTGCTGGAGACCTTCTCCGGCTCGCCCTGGCTCTCGGTGCTCTTCCTCGCGGGGCTGGCCGTCGTGCTGGCCGTCTGCTCGGAGGCGGACGCCTTCCTCGCCGCCTCGCTGACCGGCTTCTCACCGACCGCGCGGCTCGCTTTCATGGTCGTCGGCCCCATGGTGGACCTGAAGCTCATCGCCCTTCAGGCGGGCACCTTCGGCAGGGCGTTCGCCTGGCGCTTCTCCGCCACGACCGCTGCCGTGGCCGTGGTGTGCACCGCACTGACCGGCTGGTGGCTGCTGTGAGGCGCGCGGTCCAGCCCCTCCTGCTGCTGCTCACCGGGGCGGCGCTCCTGCGGGTCTCGCTGTTCAGCGACATCTGCCTGCGGTACGTGAAGGAAGGGCTCCAGCCGTTCCTGGTCGTGACCGGACTCGTCCTGACCTGCCTGGGTCTGGTCGGCACCGTGCGCGACGTCGTCCCACTTCTCAGGGGGCGGGGGGACGAGGAGGAGCACGCCGAGGAGGAGGAGTCCGAGGCCTCGGATGGTGGGCCGGCTTCACAGGACGGTGCGTACGGGCACGACCACGGGCACGACCACTCCCGGGGCCCGCGGGTGGCCTGGCTGCTGCTGCCACCCGCGCTGCTCCTGCTGCTCCTCGCGCCGCCCGCGCTGGGCTCGTACATGGCCTCCCGCGACAATCCGCAGCTCGTCGCGGACTACGAACGGTTCGACCCGCTGCCTGCCGAAGGCCGTCCCGTACCCCTCTCCCTGACCGAGTTCATCGCCCGTCTGCAGCAGGACGAGAGCGGCAACCTCACCGGCCGCACCCTCGTCCTCCAGGGTTTCGTCACCCCTGCCGCAGACTCCGGCAAGTGCGACGGCAAGTGTGACGACAAGAAGGCGGCCGGGGCCTGGGAGCTGACTCGCCTGGTGGTCTCCTGCTGCGCCGCCGATTCGCTGTCCCTGAACGTCCCCGTGCACGGTGTGCCGGCGCCGCCCGCCGACTCCTGGGTGAAGGTGACCGGCACCTGGCGCCCGGGCGGTACCCCAGGGACCACTTCGGCTTCGCTCGCACTCGACGTCACCACCATCGAGAGGATCCCGGAACCGGCCAGCCCCTACATGGACAGGGCGCCCGGCCTCTGAGGTCACGCCGCGCGTCCTCGTGCACTTGGCCGTGTTGCTTGGCAGTGTTGCTTGGCAGTGTTGCTTGGCCGTGTGCTTGTCTGCCGCGCCGGAGCCCCGCTAGCGTGCTCGTGTGGATCTCTTCTCGCGCTCCTGGTCGGCATTGCGGGCCGCGGTGGCGGAGCTCTCGGACGAGGACTTCGCGCAGCCGTCCGGTTGTACCGGCTGGCTCGTGCAGGATCTGGTGTGTCATCTGGTCATCGATGCCCAGGACGTCCTGATCACTCTCGCCACACCGGCCGGTACGGAGCCGACCCGCGACGCCGTGACCTACTGGGAGGTCGCCGAGGCGCCGCCCACCGGCGACGATCCGCTCGACGCGCTGACCGTCAGGCTGGCTGCCGCCTACGAGGAGCCCTGGCTCCTGAAGTTCCATCTCGACGACGTCGGGTCTGCCGCCGGCCGGGCCGCCGGACTCGCCGACCCGGCCCTGCGGGTGGGCACGCGTGACGTCGTCCTCACCGCGGGCGACTATCTCGGTGCGTACGTCCTGGAGTGGACGCTGCACCACCTCGACCTGGTCGCGCACCTTCGGGACGCAGCGCCGCCTCTCGCGGAGGGGCTCGCCCGGTCGCGGGACATGCTGGAGAGGATCGCGGGGGCCGCTTTCCCTGCCTCCTTCTCCGACACGGACGCGCTGCTGGTCGGCACCGGACGGCGTGCCCCGACCGATGCGGAGACGGCCGCGCTGGGTGGGTCGGGTGCGTGGCGCGAGCGGGCGGGGAAGATCCCGATCGTCCTCGGGTGACGTCCCGCGCGGTTCGGCCTTTCCGGCACTTCGACAGACCAACTCCCTTGTAAATACGGCGCGTTGGGCGCCCTGCAGCCGGTACGCGGAACTCCCGTGCCGCCTCGTCCCGATGCCCCCATACGCCCCAAGATCGGGCATAAGTTACCAATAGGTATGCAGTGACTTCCCATGCCCGTAGCAGTAGAACTCCCTCCTCTTCCCACAAGAGCGAGGAACCTCGTATGAGCCACCACTCCCCACACATCTCCCATCCCTCTCATCCCTCCCATCTCCCCCGCGGCACCGACGCCCGCAGCGTTTCGCGACGCCGATTTCTCGCCGGGACCGGTTCGCTCCTGGGCGCCGCCGCCGTGTCAGGGCCCCTCTTGGCCGCTTCTGCCCAGGCCGCCCCCGCGCGGGCGGGGCTCACTGCCGGAGAGCGGGTGCCGGCCCTGGTGATCGGTACCGGGTACGGGGGTTCCGTCGCCGCCCTGCGGCTCGCGCGGGCGGGGGTCGACGTACACATGGTGGAGATGGGCATGGCCTGGGACACCCCCGGCCCGGACGGCAACATCTTCGCCAACACCACCAGGCCCGACCACCGCTCCTTCTGGCTCCGTACCAGAACCAAGCAGCCGCTGAGCAGCTTCCTCGGCTTCCCGCTCGACAAGGACGTCCCGCGCCACACCGGGATCCTGGACGCCGAGGACTTCGCCGGCATCACCGTCTACCAGGGGCGGGGAGTCGGCGGCGGTTCGCTGGTCAACGGCGGGATGGCGGTGACTCCGCGCAGGGAGAGATTCGGCGCCGTGCTCCCGTCCGTGAACGCGGACGAGATGTACGGCACCTATTACCCGCGTGCCAACGCGGGGCTCGGCGTGACCGAGGTCGACCCTGCCTGGTGGGAGTCTGCGGAGTGCTACCAGTACGCGCGCGTGGGCCGCAAGCACGCGCAGCGCTCCGGCTTCCCCTTCGTCTTCGTACCGAACGTGTACGACTGGGAGTACATGAAGCAGGAGGCCGCGGGGGCGGTGCCACGGTCGGCACTGGCGGGCGAGGTCCTGTACGGGAACAACCACGGCAAGAAGACGCTCCAGAAGACCTACCTCGCGCAGGCCGTGGCAACCGGACGGGTCGTCATATCCCCGCTGCACAAGGTGACTTCGGTCAGTCCGGTGGCCGGTGGCGGCCCCGGCTACACGGTCGTGGTCGAGCAGCTCGACACCGCCGGTACGGTCGTCGCGACCAAGGCCGTGACCGCCGACCGGGTGTTCTTCGCGGCGGGCAGCGTGGGTACCAGCAAGCTGCTGACCCGGTTGAAGGCGACCGGTGCGCTGCCTCGCCTGAACGACGAGATCGGCAAGGGCTGGGGCGACAACGGCAACGTCATGTGCGGGCGCGCCAACCACATGTGGGACGCGACCGGCAAGCTCCAGGCCTCCATGCCCACGGCCGGAATCGACAACTGGGACGCGGGCGGGGCGTTCGCCGAGGTCGCACCGCTGCCGACCGGCATCGAGACGTACGCCTCCTTCTACCTGTCGATCACCAACAATCCGCACCGGGCCCGCTTCACCTGGAACGCGGCGGCGAACCGGGTCGACCTCGACTGGCAGACCGCCTGGAAGCAGCCGTCCGTCGACGCGGCCCGCACCATCTTCGACAAGATCAACGGGAAGGAGGGGACGATCTACCGGACCGACCTCTTCGGTGCGTACAAGATCTGGGGCGACCACCTCACCTACCACCCGCTCGGCGGCGCGGTCCTGAACCGGGCGACCGACAACTACGGTCGTCTGCACGGCCATCCGGGGCTGTACGTGATGGACGGCTCGCTCGTCCCCGGCAATGCCAGTGTGAATCCGTTCGTCACGATCACCGCGCTCGCCGAGCGCAACATCGAGAGGGTCATCGCGGACGATCTGTAGGGGCGCGCGGCGAGGGGCGGCGCCAGGTGGCGGGCGCTCGGGGGCCCGTCACCCGGCGGGCCCGGCGGGGTTCACGGCCGCCGGTGCAGTCGCGCCGAGAGGTGGTGCTGCAGGGGCCGGCCGACGGCTGCGAGGTCGTGGGCGAAGGTGAGTGTCCCGTCGTCGGTCAGGGTGTAGCGGCGGCGGGTGGCGTCGACCTTCTTGGCGGTGGGGGTGAGGGCCACCTCGTCGGTGGAGAGGTCGACCGTGGTGGTGGGGGCGGAGGTGGCGGTGCCGACCGCGATCTCGGCGATGCCGGTGGGCTGGGTGATCAGGGCTTCCACCCGGCCGTCCGGCTGGAGCCGCCACCAGCCGCTCTCGCGGGCGGACGGGCGCAGCGGCGTGCCGTCGGGGGCGAGCAGCCAGGCGCGGGCCTCGTAGTGGAGGAAGGGGCGGCCGTCGTGGGTGAAGATGACTTCCTGGGCGTAGGTGAAGTCCTCGGCGAGGGTGGGGTATTCGCCGGCTCCCTGGCCGTACCAGGTGCCGAGGAGCGGGACGACGGGGGCGAGGAGGGGGTGCGGGGCGGGGAGATCTTCCGCGTGGCGGGAATCGGGGTAGGGGTACGGGTTCGGGTTCGGGTTCGCGTGTGCGGACGGGATCTGTGGGGCGGGGGTGGACACGGGAGTACTCCTGGGGCGCGGGTGGGTTGATGTCTGGGGGAAGCGTAGAGGGTGGGGCGGGGCGGTGGAGCGGGGCGCGGCTTCGCGCGGGGGCCGCTCCGTGCCCGACCTCCCCCGGGCTCTCAACCTCGTTCGAGCAGGGGTGCCGTGGCGCGGCGCAGGTTGCGTTGGCGCAGGAGGAGGTAGAGCGGCAGGCCGACCGAGGCTCCGAGGAGGCTGGCCAGGACGGTGAGGGTGCGCTGGGCTCCGGTCAGGCTCTTGTCGACGACGGTCACGGTGAAGAGGAGCGCGACGACGGTCACGATCACGTCCCAGCCGAAGAAGCTGCTGATGCGGGTGGCGAACAGTTCGTCGAGGAGCAGGCCGAGGTCGGGGCCGTTCTCGGCGAGCCAGGGCACGGCCTGCGCGAAGGGCAGGGCGATGCCGACGGCCAGGAGCACCGCGTAGGCCGTCTCCGTGGATGTGGTGCTGCGCCGCAGGCGGCCGGCCTGCGTCGTGCGCTCGTCCGGTGTGCTGTTCGGCCGGTCTCCCATGTGTGTCCCTCCCGTTTCCCCCGAAGGATACGAATGCCGGGTGGGCGGGGACAGGGGAAGGGCCCCTCTGCCGGGGCAGAGGGGCTGTGCCGCTCGGGGACGTGGGGCGCTCAGCCGATGCGGGCCAGACCGCGGGCGTCCCGGCGGGCGCGCCCTCGGGAGATCCGCAGGGGGTCGAACTCCGATGTGCGGGGCGGGAGTTGGGACGGGTCGGCGAGGGTCGTGCCTGCGCAGACTTCGGAGAGCAGGGGACGGTCGAGGATGCGGCCCGCGGCGGAGATGCCGCTGAGGGCGGTGCCGAGGATTCCGGCGCCGAAGCTGGAGTTGGCGCCGACCGCGTACAGGCCGCGCACTCCCGTGCGGATGCTGGGGCGGCGGCCGTGGCCGCCCCAGTCGTCGAAGCCGTAGGGAGTGCCCGAACCGCCTTGCACGTAGCGGTGGTTGGTGTGCGCGGTGGCGGTTTCCAGGTGGGTGAGGTGGGGGCGGACCGGGCCGACGGCGGCCTCGGCGATGTCGACGAGGCGCTCGCGCAGGCGGGTTTTGACGGCCTCGTAGTCGGGGTCGCGGCGGTAGCGGCCCGGCGGCCCTTCGAGGGGTGGCACCAGAGTCATGACCTGGAAGTTGCTGTGGCCCGGCGGGCAGACGTTGCTGCTGTCGGGGTCCTTGAGGGAGCCGAAGGAGAGGAAGGCGAAGGAGGGGTCGGAGCCGTCGCCTTCGAGGGCCTGGGCGTAGGCGGCCTCGATGTCGGTATGGGCCCACCACCAGATGTTGGTGTTGGGGAGGTCGAGGGGGCGGTCGAGGGCGATGTAGGCGGTGGCGACGGCGGCGCGCATGGTGGCGCGGCGGGTGCGTTCGACGACGGGGGCCGAGAAGCCCCGGCCGCCGCAGAGGTCGAGGACGGTGCGGCGGTAGTCGGCGTTGGAGATGACGAGCGGGGCGCGGACCGTCTCTCCGGTGGTGAGGCGTACGCCTTCGGCCCGGCGGTCGTCGGTGACGAGGATCCGCTCGACGGGACAGCGGGTGCGGACCTGCCCGCCGTGTGCCTCGATGACCTCGACGAGGGTGGCGATCATCGTCTGGCCGGAGCCGACGGGGGCGTACGCCCCGCGCAGGTAGTGGTCGAGCATGGTGGCGTGCGTGGAGTTGAGGGTGGTGGAGGGCGGGGTGCCGTAGTTCCCGGACTGGGCGGCGATCAACGTCCGTGCGGCCGGGCCGAGTCGGCAGTCTTCGTAGAGGTCGCCCAGCGTGCGGCAGCCCCAGGAGATCAGCGCTTTCGACAGGGGGGCGCGGCCGGTGCCGGGCGGGGTGGTCATGCCGCCGCGCAGGTCGGCGGCGATGTCGCGCAGGGTGTGGACGCAGCGGGTCAGGGCGTCCTGTTCCGCGGGGAGGGCGGCGCGGAGCCTCCTCAGGTACGCGTCCCAGCCGACGGGGACGTCGACGGTGGTGCCGGGCAGCATGAGGCGGTCGAAGCCGTCCGCGTCGAGGGGGCGGAAGGCGACCCGGTCGGCGCCGATGCCGAGTCCGGAGAGGATGGCAGGGAGCAGCCCGCCGGGGCCGCAGTCGCCGACGTAGTGCATGCCGACGTCGAACTCGTAGGCGCGGCGGCGCCGGAAGACCTGTGCGTTTCCGCCGGTGACGTCGTGCTGTTCGGCGAGGAGGACGCGGCGGCCGGACACGGCGAGGTAGGCGGCGCAGACGAGGCCGCCAACGCCGCCGCCGACGATCACCGCGTCGTACGAGAGGGAGGAAGAGGTGCGGGAGAGGGAGGGCGAAGGGGAGGAGCGGGTGGGCGTGTCAGAGTGCGATGCCACCGTGGACCTCCAGGACGCTTCCGGTGATGTACGAGGCCCGGTCCGACACCAGGAACGCGGTGAGGTCGGCGACTTCTTCCGGGGTGCCGAAGCGGCGCATGGCCACTGAGGACAGCAGCCGGTCGCGGTCCTTCGCGGGGAGTGCGTCGGTCATGTCGGTCTCGATGAGTCCGGGGGCGACGACGTTGGCGCGGATGCCGTGGGCGCCGACTTCCTTGGCGAGGGCCTTGGTGAAGCCGATGATTCCGGCTTTGGCGGCGCTGTAGTTGGTCTGGCCGGGGTTGCCGTGCACCCCGGCGACGGAGGAGAGGGCGACGACGCACCCGGTGCGGCGTTTGAGCATGGGGAAGACGGCGGCGCGGCAGGTGTGGAAGACGCCGTCGAGGTTGGTTTCGATGACCTGGTGCCAGTCGTCGTCGGACATCAGGACCAGGGGGCGGTCGCGGGTGATGCCGGCGTTGGCGATCACGGCGGTGACGGGGCCGAGTTCGGCCTCGGTGCGGGTCACCCAGTCCTTGGCCTCGGCGGCTCGGGAGACGTCGGCGCGGACGGCGAGGGCGCGGACGCCGAATTCACCGGCTTCCTTCTCGACGCGGCGGGCGGCCGCTTCGTCGGAGCGGTAGCAGAAGCCGACGTCCCAGCCGTCCTGGGCCAGGCGCCGTACGACGGCGGCGCCGATGCCCCGGGAACCGCCGCTGACCAGCGCGATCCTGCTCCTGGTGTGCTCGGTGTCCATTCAGCTGCCCTCTCCCATGCGCAGGACGGCGGCGGCCACCAGTCCCTGTCCGTCGACCGAGGTGATCACCGCGTGTCCGCCCGGTGCGCGGTCCGCGGAGGCGACGGCGGAGGCGAGTTGGAGGGCTGCGGAGGCTGCTCCGGTGTCGCCGAGAAGCGCGCCGAGTGCGGGCAGTTCTTCGCGTGCCCGACGGGGGAAGAGCGCGTCCAGGGCTTCGCTCTCGGCGGGGTCGAGGCCGGTTCCGGCTGCCGCCCATACGTCGCGGGCGGCGATTTCGGCCCGGTTCAGGGCCTCGGCGACGGTGGTGCGTACCGTCCCTGCCGGGTCGGTGCCCTCCGCGGTCTGGCGGGTGTGCACGGACAGGACCGAGGCCAGCGGGGGTCTCGCGGACGGGGCGCTGCCGTCGGTCAGGCGCAGCACGGCCGCGCCCTCGCCGAGCACGGCCGCGCCCTGGCCCCACGGCGCGGGTGCCCCGTCGCGGCTGCGCGCCTCCAGCCAGGCGCGGGCCGTCGAGTACTCCTCCGCTCCCCCGCACAGGACGGTACGGGCGCGGCCGGCGCGCAGCAGGCGGTGGGCGTAGAGCAGGCCGAGGAGGGCGCCGGCCCGGCCGCCGGCGAGGGTGGTGTTGGGGCCCTGGATGCGGTGGCGGATGGCGCACTGGGCGGCGGCGCAGTTCATCACGCTGTTGGGGATGACGCCGGGTTCGACGTCGTACGGGCGCTCGCCGGTGAGGGAGGAGCGGGTGAAGTCCGTCATGGACTGCACGCTTCCGGTGGTGGTGCCCAGGACGAGAGCGGTGTCGGGGCCGGGGTCGGTGTCGTCGTCGAGGACGGCGCCGACCGCGGTGACGGCGAGGGCGGTGACCCGGTTCATGTCCCGGGTGCCCTTCTTGCCGAGTACGGTACGGGGCTCGAAGTGCGGTACGAGGCAGCCGAGTTGGCCCTCTTGGCCGGGTACGGGTGCGGCCGTGGGGCGGCGGTCCCGTACTCCTGCCGTGAAGTCGGCCGCGTGGTGTCCGTAGGGGGAGAGCGCCGACCAGGCGGTGATGTGCAGCATGGGGTGGGTGTTCCTCGCGAGGGTCATGACAGGAGGTCGGGGCGGCTGTCGTAGCGGCCGAGGACGACGGCCGCGTTGTTCCCGCCGAAGGCGAGGCCGTTGTTCTGGACGATGCGCAGGTCCGCATCGACCGCTTGGTTGGGGACGCAGTCCACGGCGCATTCGGGGTCGGTGGTGCGGTGGTTGATGGTCGGCGGGATGAAGCCGTGGGTGATCGCCAGGGAGCAGGCGATGGCGCCGAGCGCGCCGGCGGCGCCCATGGTGTGGCCGAGCATCGATTTGAGGGAGATCGTGCGGGGCGGGGTGTCCCCGTAGACCTGGCGGACGGCGCGGCTCTCGGTGACGTCGTTGGCCTTGGTGCCGGTGCCGTGGGCGGAGATCAGGTCGACTTCGCCGGGCTTGACCCCGGCGTCGTCCAGGGAGAGCTGGAGGCAGCGGGCGACGCTGTCCTCCTGCGGGGCGACGGGGTGGTGCGCGTCGCAGTTGAGCCCGTAGCCGAGGACTTCGGAGTAGATGCGGGCGCCCCGGGCGAGCGCCGATTCGAGGCTTTCGAGGAGGAGCATGCCGGCGCCTTCGCCGGTGAGGATGCCCTGCCGGTCGGCGTCGAAGGGGCGGCAGCAGTCGGGGGCGATGGTGCCGAGCCGGTAGAACGCGGCGAACGTCTTGCGGCAGAAGGCGTCCGCTCCCCCGCACAGCGCGAATTCGGCGTCGCCGTGCCGGATGGCGTCCAGGCCGTTGCCGATGGAGTAGTTGCCTGCGGAACAGGCGGTGCCGATGGTGAGTACTTCGGCGTCGGTCAGGCGCAGTTCGCGGGCGGCGGCGATGCCGAGGAGGGCCGCGGGGATGCGGCGGGCCGCCCGGCCGGAGACGGCGGACGGGCCGCCGTGCAGGTGGGCCTCGGTGATGCGGTCCAGGTCGTAGGACTCGCCGTCGGTGGTGCCGACGGAGATCTGGCAGCGCACCTGCCGCAGGTCGGCGTCGGTGAGTCCGGCGTCCTCGACCGCCATGCGGGCGGCGGCGGCCGAGAACTGGGCGGCCCGCCCGTATGCGGCGGGGTCGAGGCGGCGCAGCATGCGGGCGGGGTCGAAGTCGGGGACCTGGCAGCCGTTGGCGTGGGCGAAGCCGGTGGTGTCGAAGGCGGTGATGGGGCTGACTCCGCTGCGTCCTGCGCGCAGTCCTGCGGTGAACTCCTCGGTGCCGGTGCCGATGCTGGACAGCGCGCCGAGGCCGGTGACGACGACGCGGCGGGCAGCGGGGAGGAGGCCGGGGCGGGACCCCGCGATCGGGGTCCCTTCGGCACGGGAGGGAGAGGAGGGACGAGAAGGGCGGGAGGGACGAGAAGGGCGGGAAGGGCGCGGGGGCACGGTCGCGGTTACCAGCCCGCCGTCTCGGCGAGGACCTGGCGCACACCTTGGAGGTGGGCCATGCGGGGCATTTCGCTCTGGTCGATGGTGACCTTGAACTCCTTCTCCAGGGCTGCCAGTACGCCGATGAGGGCGAGCGAGTCCGCGCCGTGCTCCTCGACGAACAGGCCGGTCTCGGTGATCTCGTCGGATTCCAGCTCCAGGCGGTCGCACACGATGTCGGTGATGCGGTTCTGGCGCAGGTCGATGGTCTGCATGGTGGTGCTCTCTTCTGTGTGTCCGGAGGTCTGGGGCGGGGCTCAGCGGCGGGCGGCCGGCCGGCGGGTGGACTTCCAGTCCCACAGGCCGACTTCGTCGCGTACGGCCGCACAGCCGGCCAGGATCCGGTCGAGGTCGGTGGCGGTGAGCTCGGAGTGCACGGACAGGCGCTGTACGCAGCGGCGGGCCGGCACGCTCGGCGGGACGAAGGCGGCGCCGAACACGCCCTGGGCGTCCAGGGCTTGCTGGAGGCGACGCAGGCCGGGTTCGGTGCCGGGCCGCAGGGGGATGATCTGGCTCTCGCTCGGGGTGATGTTGTAGCCGAGTGCGGTGAGGCCTTCGCGCAGGTGGCGGCTGTTGTCGTCCAGGCGCTTGCGGCGGTCGTCGGCGTGGACGAGGACGCGGAGGGCGGCGGTGAGGCCCGCCACGTCGTGGGGCAGCAGCGTGGAGGAGAAGACCGCGCCCAGGGAGTGGTACGGGAGGTAGCCCGCGACCGCCTCCGTGCAGGCGACGAGTCCGGCCCGGCCGGCGAAGGCCTTGGCGAGGCTGGCGGTGCGGTAGGCGACCTTGTCGGTGAGGCCGAGGGAGGCCACCAGCCCGGCTCCCCGGTGGCCGACGGTTCCGAGGGTGTGGGACTCGTCGGCAATGAGGTCGCTGCCGGTGCGGGCGGCGACGGCGGTCAGCTCCGGGAGCGGGCAGAGGTCGCCGGTGACGCTGTAGAGGGTGTCGAAGGCGATGAGACCGGGACCGTACTGGCGGATCGCGCGTTCCAGGTGCTCGGTGTCGTTGTGGGCGAAGGGGCGGGCGACGGCCCGCGCGGCGGAGATGCCTTCCCAGAGGGAGGCATGGGCGAGTTCGTCGACGTAGACGGGGCCGCCGGGCGGACAAACGGCCTGGATGAGACCGACGTTGGCCGCCCATCCCGACTGGCAGAGCATGACGGCCGGGGCGGCCAGCCAGTCGGCGAGTTCCGTTTCGAGCCCGCGCAGGGGGTCGGTGTCGCCGGTGAAGGCTCCGGACATCAGGGCGCCGTTGCCGTGGTCGCGGAGGCTGCGCACCTGGGCGTCGAGTACGGCGGGGTGGCCGCCGACGGCGAGGTAGTCGTTGGACATGAGGGTGATGTCGGTGCTGCCCGGGACGGCCCGGCCCTGGTACAGGGGGCCGCCCCAGCTCTCCCTGCGGATGTCCCAGGCCTCCAACCGCTGCTGGAGATAGGAGAGTTCGCCGGACACAACGCCTCGCTCTTGGTTGACGGATTTCTCCGGACTGACAAGACCGGCAAGACTTTAGGGGCGAAAGTGATCTTCCATGCACCAAGGAATCCTTCGGACATATGTCCACCTGAGCAGCAAATGCGCGATCCTCGCAGCTCAGGCGCGCATCTGCAGAATCGTTCCTTCTTTTGCGGGCGCGCACACTTCACTCCCTTGGATGCGCAGACGACTCCGTTCGGGTCTTCCCTGCCGCAGCGGTTCGCCGTCCTCACCGGAGGCCCGAGCTCGGACAGGAGCACCCTGACTGAACGGCCGGCGCGGGCGAGCCGGTGGAACTTGCCGCACGCGAGCATCGAGGAACGGGCTGCGCTCCGTCACGGATGCGGTGGGCACACCTGGGGTCCCTGATGTTCGGGGCCTCGGACTTGCGACCATGGGCACATGCCGATCACCGCTGTGCTCTTCGACGTCGACGGGGTCCTGCTGGACTCGACCGCCGCCCACCACCGCGTCTGGGACGCATGGTCGGCGATGCGGGGGCTGGACACCGAGAAGGTCTGGGAGCTGACCTTCGGACGACGGCCGGAGGACACCGTGCGAGAGGTCGCGCCACAGCTGGATCCTGTGGTCGAACGGGCCGAGCTGGACCGGCTGTTGGCGCGGGAGGAGGGCTCGTTCCCGCCGGTCGAGGGGGCCGCCGAGCTGCTGGCGGGACTGTCCGACGAGGCGTGGGCGATCGTGACCTCGGGCGACGTGGCGTCCGTGCGACGGCGGTTCGGTGCGGCCGGGCTGCCGCTGCCGCGCGTGCAGGTGTACGGGGCGGATGTCGCGCGGGCGAAGCCCGCTGCCGACTGTTTCCTGCTGGCCGCCTCACGGCTGGGGGTGCCGCCGGGCGCGTGTCTGGTCGTCGAGGACGCGCCTGCCGGGGTGCGCGCGGGCAGGCGCGCGGGGTGCACCGTCGTGGGGCTGACCACCACGCACGCGGCGGGTGCACTCGGGGAGGCGGACCGGTGCGTGCCGACGCTGCGGGAGGTCGGTGAACTCCTCGCTGGCTACGGCCTGTTGAGGGCAGGTGGGGCGGGCGGGGCGTGACGGGGCCGCGCGGCCTTCACGCCGTGGCCAGGAATTCCCGGAGCGAGGTCTTCAGGCTGGTGAGGAAGGTGTCGCGGGCGGCGGCGGGGACGCGGTCCAGGGACAGGTAGGGGTTCAGGTCTTCCAGTTCGACCAGGAGGAGTTCACCGTCCGGGGCGCGGCAGGCGTCGACGCGCTGGATGCCGTGGTCGAGGGTGTTCCAGTCGATGAAGCGCTGGGCGAAGTCCAGGTCGGCCCCGGTGGGTTCGTAGGGTTCGAGTTCCCAGCGGCGGTCCGGGTGCGGGGCGTGCAGGGCGTACTGGAAGGCGTGGTCGACGTAGGTGAAGGAGACTTCGTAGCGGAAGTCGATGCGGGGCTGGACAAGGATGTCGCCGTACGCGAGGCCCGGCAGGTCCGTGCGCGGTACGAAGCGCAGGCCTATGGAGTCCGCGCCCGCCTTCGGCTTGACCGCGTACAGGTCGGTGTCCGGCAGGACGTGCAGGTCCTGGAGGCGGTCGACGGTGGGGATGACGGGGTAGCCGGCCTCGGTCAGGTCGGTCAGGTACTGCTTTCCGGCCATGTCGCCGCGCCCGTTCAGCGGGTTGTAGACGCGGACGCCTCCGGCCAGGGCGCGGGCGCGGAAGGCGTCGTACTCCTGCTGGTAGTGCAGTACGGGGCCGCTGTTGCGGATCACGACCGCGTCGAAGCCGTCCATCAGGGCCGCGGCGTCCAGCGGGTGGCACAGGGCGACGTCGAAGTCCTCGCGCAGCCGGGAGGACAGGAGGATGTCCTCGTCGCAGTAGCGCCTCCCCCTGGCCGGATAGGCGAGGTCGGTGACGTACAGGATGTGCGGTCGGCGGTGGGGGTGGGCGAGCACGGCGGAACTCCTCGAACGGTGGACGATCATCCTAACGAGGGACTTCTTGACCTTGCCCCTGGGGCAGAGCACAGCATCGGTGGGGCCGGGCGCCAGGTCCGGCACGAGGAGGAAGAAGCGTGGGGGAACGGGCATGGGGCTGCTGACCATCGGGGCGTTCGCCAAGGCGTCGCGGCTGTCGCCGAAGGCGTTGCGGCTGTACGACGAGCTGGGTCTGTTGCCGCCGGCCCGCGTCGACGCGACGACCGGCTACCGCTTCTACGCACCCGAGCAGTTGGAGCGGGCCCGGCTGGTGGCCTGGCTGCGGCGCCTGGACATGCCGCTGGCCCGGATCCGGCAGGTCTGTGCGCTGGACGCGGCCGGGGCGGCCCTGGAGGTGCGCGCGTTCTGGGCGCAGGTCGAGGCCGACACCGCGGTCCGCCGTGACCTCGCTTCCTTCCTCGTCGGCCAACTGTCACGGAAGGACACCGTCATGACCACCGCACCGCCACTGGAGATCCGATACGCGGCCCTGTCCGACTCCGGCCTGGTCCGGGAGACCAACCAGGACGCGGCGTATGCCGGGGCCCGGCTGCTGGCCGTCGCCGACGGGTACGGGGACTGCGGCGGGCCCGCGGCAGCCGCGGCCGTCGACGTACTGAAGCGACTGGAGACCGACGGCGTCCCCGCGGGCAGTCTGCTCAACGCGCTGGAGGACGCCGTCGAGCAGGCGCGGCACGCCGTACACGGTGCGGCAGGCACCGGAGCGCGGGAGGCCGGGGAAGCGGGGCAGGTACAGGCGGCGCGGGAGGCGGGGCAGGTACAGGCGGCGCGGGAGGCGGGGCAGGTACAGGCGGCGCGGGAGGCGGGGCAGGTACAGGCGGCGCGGGAAGCGGGCACCACGCTCACCGCCATGTGGTGGACCGGCTCGCAGCTGGCGCTCGTACACATCGGGGACTCCCGCGCCTACCTCGTGCGGGACGGCGGCCTCTTCCAGATCACCCACGACCACACCCTCGTACAGTCGATGGTCGACGAGGGGCGGCTCACTCCGGCCGAGGCGGCGTCGCACCCCCAACGGGCCTTGCTGGCAAGGGCGTTGACAGCCGAAGCGGGGACGGGTCCGGTCACGGCCGAGACGAAGCTGCACGACGCCCTGCCGGGGGACCGCTATCTGCTGTGCTCGGACGGACTGTCCGCGGTCGTACCGGCCGAGAAGATCCGTGCGGTGCTGACGTCGGCCGAGGGGCCCGACGAGGCGGTGGGTGAGCTGGTCGCCCTGGCGAACGCCTCCGGCGGGCCCGACAACGTCAGTTGCGTGGTTGCCGACGTGCTCCATTCAGGGTGTTGAACCACCCGTCGGAGGGAGAGGGCGTGACGGTGCGGCCGGGCGGGCGCGATGGTCTCCAGGTGTCCGGGTGATCAGAGCCCGGGCACTGTGTTCCCACCAAGGAGAAGCCCCATGCGTATTCCCCGTCCCCTGCTGGCCGTCGTCGGCGCCGTCGCTCTCGTCCTCGGCACGACCACCGCGGCGACCGCCGCCCCCGGCGCGCACACGCAGAGCGCCCTGATGAACCCGTGCGGCTTCTACGAGACGGGCAGTGACGCCTTCTACCACCACTGCACGACGGACGGTTCGAACGTCATCATCCAGGTCAGGGTCGCCCTCGCCCCGGACTACGAGCGCTGCGTGTACCCGGGCAATCACTGGCTGGGCAGCTCCAGCAAGATCCAGGGGGCGCACTACACGGGGCGCACCTGCTGATTCCGCCGGAGTCGCACGCGTACGGACGGACGGACGGACTAGGCACGTGCACGGACGGACTGGGGCCGGTCCTTGAGGCCGAGCACCACACCTCGTCCCGCGTAGAAACGGTCCAGGTCGGCCCACGGCACACGGGCGTACTCCTGCGACTCCCCCGGGAAGCCGGAGGGGTTGTGGATCAGCAGGGCGTCGGGGGTGGCGCCGACCGCGAGGACGAGGTGGCCACCCCGGCCGGGCGGGGACGGGTGCAGTTCGCGTACGGACGGGTGGACGGAGAGCATCAGCAGCCTTCCCTGCGCGAGGAGTTGGGGGATCTCCGAGACGGGGAGGCGGGGGCGGCACTCGGCGGTCAGCGGCCAGTTCGCCTCGACGTGGCGGGCGAAGGGTGCGTAGATCAGGCCGTCGAGGCCGCCGTCCTCCCGTCGTACGTACCCGCCCGCCCGCTCGCACCCGGCGGCCAGCTCCATGGCGGTGGGGACGGGCTGCCGCCAGTGGGCCAGGCACATGCGCAGGCATGCCATGCCGCACAGCCGCCACGACCACCAGTCGTACTCCTCGGGTGAACTCGCCCCGTAAGACGCCCACTTCGGGTCATCGGTCGCGGAGAGGTCACCTTCGACGATCGCGCGGACCAGCTCGGGCGAGGCCCACTGGGAGGAGTACGGGACGGGGTGGACGACGTCCGTGACCGTGGCCGGGGGCGCGGGGTCGGGCGTGGAGGTGGCGGCGGTCGCGGTGGCGGTGGTGGCGGGGTGTACGGGCATGGTGCCGCATTCTGCCGGGGCGACCGGGCCCGCACTCCGCCGGGGCCCTGAGCACCGACTACGGCGCGGGCCGGGACCGGGGCTCGGGCCCACGGGGGTCGGGACCGGGAGTCGGCCCTCAGTCCTCGGGCCCGCAGGGACCGGGACCAGGACTCGACCCACAGGGCTACCGCCCGCAAGGCCCCGGCCCTGTCCGGTCCGTTCGCGACCGCGGGTCAGGCCGGGGCGCCGTCGGTCAGCAGGTGTACCGACTCCTGCTCGCTCGGGTCGGTGCGCGCCACGATGCACAGCACGGGCTCGTCGCCGGTGACCGGCATGTGCGGGGTGTCGGCCGGGATGAACACCATGTCCCCCGGGCCGATCTCGTCGCATTCGGCGAGGCCGTCGCCGTGCCGGATCTCGTGCCGTCCACTGATCACGTAGATGGCCGACTCGTGGCCCGCGTGCAGGTGCGGCCGGCCGCTGGAGTGGGGCGGTATCCGCACTTCGTGGAGGCAGAGCCCCTTGGTGTCGACGGTCTCGGAGGACACGCCTTGGGTGAACACACCGCCCTGCACGCCCGGATAGCCCTCGTCGGCGCGGCGCAGCACGACGGCCTTCGGGGCGGGCAGGGGCTCTCCCGCACGCGACTCCTCGGTACCCACGGAGACACGGAATTCATTGCCCGCCGGGTCGGCCAGGACGACCCAGCCGCCTGTCGCCCCTCCCCGGTCGTCCTCCACCGCGAGGGTCGCACCGAGCGCCGTGAGCCGCCGGATCTCCGCCGCCTGGGTCCCTTCCGGTTCCAGGTCGAGGAGCACCCGGCCGCGCTCCGACTTCTTCTCCGCGCCCCGTACGAACATCAGGGCAGGTGCGCCCGGAGCCGCCGCTAAGGAGACCGTGTCGTCACCCGGTGCGTCCAGCGCGTCGACCGCTCTGTCCAGCACCTCGCTCCAGAACTCCGCGACCTCGTACGGCTCGTGGGGGTCGGTGCATTCGAAGGTGATGTGCCGGACCGTGGACGCCATCCGAGGACTCCTGTCGCTCACGCATACGATTTTCCGGCGGACTCTACCTCCTTGGGGCGTACGGGGGTGGTGGTCCTGGTGCGGTGGGCGAGCTGCGCGGTGCGGGTGGGGACATCGACCGTGTACGCGTCCACGGTCATCGCCGTCTCGGAGACCTTGAGGACCATGAAGCCGTGGTCGGAGAAGTTCTGCCAGCTCGCAGGATGGCTCGAACGGGCCTTGCCGTCACCGGACTTGGAGGAGGCGCCGCAGACGATCTGGCGGGTTCCGGCGGTACGGGTGGTGGGCTCCAGGAGCTGGAGGGTGTGGTCGTGGCCGGAGAGGATCAGGTCGGCGCGGCCGACCACGACCTCTTCGTACAGCTCCTTGAGGTGGATGCCGCGCGTGTAGTGGCCGATGAGGAAGCCGTCGTACGAACCGGCACTGCCGTGCTTGCCGTTGTTGAGGTACGGGTGGTGGCCGATGACCACCTTCCAGCGGGCCCGGGACGCGGCGAGCGCACCGTCGAGCCACTCGCGCTGGGCGCGCATGTACGGGCCGTCCCACTGGTAGTGGGGGTCGAACTGGGCGACGGTGGAGGCCACCGGGTTGGTGTCGAGGGCGAAGAACTCGACGACGGGATCGGCTCCACCGGCGGGAAGGGCGGCGGTGTAGTAGCGGCTGGGCATGTACCAGCGACGCGAGGATCTGGCGTACGAGACCTCGCGGTCGCCGCGGGAGGGGTCGCCGCCGCTGCCGGGGATCAGTCCCGAGCAGTCGTGGTTGCCGAGGACCATCAGCCACGGGACGTCGATGCCGGTGTTGGGCTCTTCGAACTTGGTCTGGAATTCGGAGTCGTGGTCGGACTCGGGGCCGTTCTCGTAGATGTTGTCGCCGAGGCCGACGGCCAGGCCGATGCCTTCGGTACGGCAGACCTGGCGGGCGGCGGCGGCCACGGCGTGCTGGGCCTCCTCGCCGGTGCCCGCGTCCCCCGTGATCAGCACGCTGAACTCGCCGTTAGGACCCGGGCGTTGGGGGAACGGGAACTTCTCCGCTTCCGCCCTCCGGGGCCGGGGCGCCGAACCCGTCGGGCGGGCCTCGGCGGTGCCGCCGCCGGGCAGCACCGCGAGCGCGGCCCCGGCGACCGCTCCGCCCAGCAGGGCCCGCCTGCGTACCGCGCTCATGGCACGCACGCGGTCGCCCACCGGTCCTTCGGCGATCCCGGGCTCGGCGCGCAGCCACTGTTCTTCGGTCAGGTCCGCGCGGGGCGGGGTCAGGTCGTCGTCGCACATGGATGCGTTTTCCCACACCAGGGCGGAAGCGGGGAAGACGAAAGAGCGAACAGGGGGCGGAGGTATGGGGGTGACTTTGTGGTCGGCCCTGTGCCGGGGTGGGTTTGTCCGGGGGCGTCCGGCGCGTCCTGCCCGTCCGGCGCGTCCGGGGCAGCGGGTGCTCGGAGTGGGGTGTTCGGGGTCGGGTGTTCGGGGTCGGGTGTTCGGGGTCGGGTGTTCGGGGTCAGGTGCTCTGGGTCGGCGCTCGGGACCGGGTGTCAGTCGTCCCGTTCGAAACAGTGGGAGCGGCCGATGACGGTGAAGCCGCGGCGCGCGTACCAGTGGCGCGGCCAGTCGTCCCCGTCGGCGATCAGGAAGCGGGTGTCGCAGCCCGCTTCGGCCGCCAGGCGCAGGGCGGTGGCCACGACCGCGTCGGCGTGGCCCCGGCGGAGGTGTTCCTCCGAGGTGTTGAGGTCCTCGATCTGCGCGATGCCCGTGGCGGGGTCCGCGTAGAGGTCGGCCCAGGAGGCGACCTCGCCCGTCTCCGTACGGGAGCCGATGAAGTGGACGGTGTCGGCGCCGCGGTACCTGGCCTCGCGCCGGTCGACGAGTTGGCGTACGACCTCGTCGCGCACGTCCGGCAGGAAGCTGCGCCAGCGGCGGGCGAGGGGTTCGCGGAAGGCGTCGAGGTCGACCGGCTCCGCCTGCCGCGCGAGGGAGCCGTCCGGTTCCGGCCCGGTGTGGAGCATGATCAGGTCGGCGCTGTGCCGGTATCCGGCCAGTGCCAGCGGGGGTGCGCACGCCGTCGCGGTGGCCTCGTCGTGGACGCAGATCATGCGGTGCGGCAGGTGGCCGAGGATCTCGTCGGCGAGGGCGGGCAGGGACGGCGGGTCGTCCGGTATGCCGTCGACGACGAGATGGTTGTCGCCGTGGGACTCCGGATACCTGTCGTCGAAGACGGCGAATCCGCCGGGGAACTCGACGGTACGGACGGCCCGCCGGCGGTCGAAGGCGGCCAGGAAGGCGTTGATGCGCGGGACTTCGGCGGCGGGGTTCGACGCGGGGCTCTGCCGACGGGTTCGCCGGGAGCTCGGTCGGGGGTTGTGCTGATTGCTCGGTCGGGGGCTCGGCATGGAGGGAGCCTACGCAGCCGGGGGGCGGGGCGCTTCCGGAATTCACGCCTTGATTCGTGCCGCGATGAGTTTTCGCGGGAACGGCGGCCCTCTCCCCGTCGTCTGGAGGAAGTTCACGGACTCCGTCGGGTTCGGGGCCGGCTCCCGGCACCTGGAGACGTACGACACGTCGACGGCGCCGGCGGAGCTGCTCGGCACGCCGACGGCGGAGTTCCCGGGGGACCACGCTGGCTTCCTGGGACAGCCGGAGGAGTTCGCGGAGGGGTTGCGGAAGGTCCTTGCCGGGTGAACCGGCCCGACAGTCGGCAGGTTCGCCAAAACTATTCTGCAAAAATACTTTGGGAAAGTGGTGCCGGCGTTCTACGCTCCCGTCCATGACCGACAAGAAGCCCGCGGGACGCCCGGGGCAGGGCAAGCGCGTCCTCGATCCCGAGCAGGACGCTGCCGCCTTCAAGGCGCTCACCCATCCGCTGCGCATCCGGCTGCTCGGGATGCTGCGGAAGGACGGCCCGGCCACGGCGAGCGAACTCGCGGCCCTGACAGGTGAGTCGTCCGCGTCCACCAGCTATCACCTGCGGGTGCTGGCGCAGTACGCGTTCGTCGAGGAGGCCGAGCACCGGGACGGGCGGGAGCGGCGCTGGCGTTCTGCGCACGCGATGACTTCGTGGAGCAACGAGAGCATGGGCGCCACCCAGGAGGGCCGCGCCTTCATGGACATCATGCGCAGGCGACAGGTGGAACACCTGGAACGCTCGCTCGGCCAGCACGTGGAGGACCTGGCCGCCGGGCGGCTCGGACCGGAGTGGGTGGAACCCTCCGGCATCGGCGACTCGATGCAGCGGCTGACTCCGGAGTCCCTGGGAGAGCTGAAGGAGGTACTGGAGGCCAAGGTGGCGGAGCTGAGCGCGCGCGACGAGCAGGACCCGCGCGCCGAGCAGGTCGTCGTCATCATGGCGGGGCTCCCCCTTGCCGCTCGTACCTCCGATGCGGGGGC
This sequence comes from Streptomyces sp. NPDC054863, assembly GCF_053610825.1. Lineage (NCBI taxonomy): Bacteria > Bacillati > Actinomycetota > Actinomycetes > Kitasatosporales > Streptomycetaceae > Streptomyces > Streptomyces sp. NPDC054863. The sequence continues at coordinate 40,874 of NZ_JBSGZD010000012.1, forward strand.
GCGGACTTCGCACATATCTGACGGTGAGTCATGAGCGAGTCCACCGTCCTGCGCACGGCCCGCCGCCGTTACCTCGCCGTCTGTGCGCTCTTCTGGCTGCCGATCGGGCTGGCCTTCAGCCCCGCCGTCCTCCTCTACAGCGAACGCGGCATGACCCTGACGGCCGTCGCCGCGTTCTTCGCCACTCATTCGCTCACCACCGCAGCGCTGGAACTGCCCACCGGAGGTCTTTCCGACGTCCTGGGCCGGCGTTCGGTACTGGCCGCCGCCGGGCTGCTCGACGTCATCGCCCTCATGCTGCTGGCCCTGGGCAGTACGTTCACCGCATTCGCCGTCGGCATGGGCCTGAAGGGTGTGGCCCGCGCCCTGTCCAGCGGTCCTGCCGAGGCCTGGTACGTCGACACCGTCCAGGCCCATTCGGGGCCGGACGCGGACCTGCGCACCGGCCTGTCCCGGGGCGGCCTCGCGACCTCCGCCGCGCTGGCGGCCGGCACCCTGGTCGGCGGCGCGGTGCCGTGGCTGCTGGGGCTCGGCCCCGACCTCGGCGCCCGGCTGAGAGAGGCCACCGGCGGGCTCGTACTGCCGCTGTCCGTGCCCGTGCTCATCGGCGCCGCGGTCAGTGTCGTCTTCGTGCTGTACGTCCTGATCGTGCTGCGGGAGCCGCCCCGCAAACCCGCCACGCTGAGCAGCGTTCTGCGCGACGTCCCCCGAACCATCGGCGCCGGACTGCGCCTGAGTGCACGTGAGATGACGGTCCGTCGGGTACTGCTGAGTGCGGGGGCGGCCGGGGCCGCACTGTCCACGATCGAACTGCTCATGCCCGGCCGGGCCGCCGGGCTCACAGGTGCGGCGGAGTCGGGTGCGGTGCTCTTCGCCGCGATCGCCTGCGCCGGGTTCGCCACGTCGGGGCTCGGCAGTGCGCTCGCGCCGCTCGCCGCCCGGCTGACCCGCAGTGGCGAGCGTGCGGTACTGGCGGGCCTGGGGGTGAGCGCGGGCGGTCTGCTGCTGCTCGCCCTCACCGCGAGGTCGTCGGGGCCACTGTCACTGGTCCTCGCTGTGGGCGGGTTCATCCTGTTCTATCTGGGCCTGGGCGCGGCGGGGCCGAACGAGAACGAGCTGTTGCACCATCGCGTGACCAGTGAACAGCGTGCCACCGCCCTCTCCGTACAGTCGCTCGCGCTTCAACTCGTCGCCGCGCTCGGCGTTTTGGCGGTCGGAGCCCTCCCGGTCGGCCCGCTCCCCTGGCTGTTCGGCTGCGCGGCGCTGCTGGCGGGCGCCGCACTGTGGATACGGCGACCGGCGCCGGTGCCGGCCCCGGTCGCACGTACCCTCTCCGCTTCCCCGGCCGACCTCTGACCGGCCTCTAGCGGTCGCCCAGGCACTCCCCCACCGCCGCGATCAGCCGATTGGCGCGGGCGTCGCCGTGGCCGATCATCCGGTTGCCCGTGTAGGCGAAGCCGACTCCGAACTCGTCGTCGCCGAAGGCGAATTGGCCGCCCGCTCCGTCGTTTCCGAAGCTGTGTGCGCCCAGCGTGGGGCGGAACGGCGAGTCGAGCAGGAAGCCCGATCCCCAGCGTGCTCCCGCATCGAAGCCCAGCCACGACTCGCCCGACGACTGTTCCCGTACGGCATCGGCGACGGTGTCGGCGGTGAGCAGCCGGGGCCCGCCGTCGATGCCGGTCGCGGCGGCTGCGTACAGAGCGGCCAGGGAGCGCGCGGAGGAGACCGCACCCGCTCCGGGGATCTCGGCGCCCAGCAGGGCGGGGTCGTTCCAGCCGTGCGGTGCGTCGAGTCCGGGGAAGGTGAACGCCCCGTTCATGGTGACCATGCGGGTGAGGATCGACTCGGGGCCCGGCATCGGGGGCCGCCCCGCCGCCTCGACGAGCCGGGCGAGGCGCCCGCTCTCGCTGTCGGGCAGGCCGATCCAGCAGCTCAGGCCGAGCGGGTCGGCGACGGCCCGGCGGAAGTACGCGCCGGGGGTGAGGCCGGTGACGCGCCGGATCAGTTCGCCGAGGAGGAAGCCGAAGACGTGCGCGTGGTACTCGTACGTGGCGCCCGGCTCCCACAGGGGCTTCTGCTCCTCGATGGCGTGGACCACCGGGGTCCAGGCGGTGATCTCCTCGAAGCTCAACGTGCGGTCGAGGACGGGGAGTCCGGCGCGGTGGCCGAGCACCATGCGCGCCGTGATCCCCTCCTTGCCCTCCCGTGCGAACTCGGGCCAGTACCGGGCCACGGGCGCATCGAGATCCAACTCACCCTGCTGGGCCAGCAGTTGGATGCAGATGCTGACGACTCCCTTGGCGCAGGAGAAGACGGGGACGACGGTGTCCTCCTGCCACGCCTGCCCGGTGCGCTCGTCCGCGGTGCCGCCCCACAGGTCGACGACCTTGTGTCCGCCCGCGAACACGGTGACGGCGGCGCCGAGTTCGCCGAAGTCCTCGAAGTTGCGGACGAAGGTGTCGGCGACCGGCCCGAATCGCTGGTCGGCCCATCCGTTGAGCTGCACGGTACTGTCTCTTCCTCTTCGTGACGCCTGGCCGTGCGGGAGGCGGTCGCGCCCCGCCCGGCCCGGTTGACCGGCCCACGCTATGCGCGCCCACCAGCCCGCCACCAGCGGTTTTCCTGCCGCACGGCCGGAGGGGCCGGGCGTCACAGAGGCAGGATGGTTGCGTACCGCACCGTCGCGGGCCGGAGCACCGACCGGCCCGCACCCGACCGCCGAGGGATCCACGTGCCTGCAACTCCCGCCGTTCGTACCGTCCTTGGCGATGTCGCACCGTCCGCCCTCGGCGTCTGCGACGCGCACGACCACCTCTTTCTGCGCTCGCCCCACCTCGCCGGGCAGGAACTCGACGACGAGGCGCGCGCCGCGGACGAGCTGCGCGCCTTCCGCGCGGCGGGCGGCGCCGCGCTCGTGCAGTGGACGCCCCGCGCGATGGGGCGGCGCCGCGCCTCGCTGGTGCGGCTGGCCCGCACTTGCGGGGTCCGGCTGGTCGCCGCGACCGGGCTGCACCAGGCCCGGCAGTACGGGCAGAAGGAAGCGGGGGAATCGCGGGAAACGGGGGCACCGGGGGAATCGGCGGAAGCTCTTCTCGATCGCGCGGCCCAGGACTTCGTCGCCGATCTGACCACGGCCGAGGTCCCGGCGGGACTGATCAAGGTGGCAACCGGGCCGGACGGCCCGGAAGCCACCGACGGCCTGGACACCTGGACGCGCCGCGTCATGGCCGCCGCGGCCGAGGCCCAGCACGCGACCGGCTGCCCCGTCGGCGTGCATCTGGAGCGCCCCGAGCATGCGGAGGAAGTGGTCGCGCTGCTGTCCGGGACGCTCGGGGTGCCGCCGGAGCGCATCCTGCTGGGGCACCTGGGCCGGACGGCGGATGCCGACACCTGGCTGCGGGCCGCCGCGACCGGCGCCCATCTCGTACTGGACGGCCCGTCCGCCGCGTACGGCACCACCGACGAGCGGGTGCTGGCCGCGCTCGTCACGCTCGCCGGGGCGGGACACGGCGACCGCCTGCTCCTGGGTGCGGACACCACCACGTCACGGGCGGCCCCCGGCCGGGCCGCCCACCTCCTCGACACCCTGCGGCCGTCCCTGGCCGAGGCGCTCGGCGAGGAGACGGCGGAGCGTGTCTTCGTGTCCAACCCGGCGCGGGCGTTCGCCACACGGTGGAGCGTGCCGCGTCTGCCGTGACCCGATGCGCGGGCCAGGGTACGGCCGCTGACGGGGGTGGCCGGTTCATGGGGCAGGATGACGCTCGCGCCGGAGGACACCCCTGTTCCTCCGGCGTGGCCGCGCAACCCGGAATGAGCAGGTACCAAAGGTGACGACACCTCACATATGCCGCCCCCAGGGGCATTTCTTTCTCTCTTCGCTTCCCGTACCGCTCACGTCCCAGGGGGAGCTCCGATGAAGCGAGCCCTCGAACTGAGTGATCTGATCGTCGCCGGCATCGCGGTGGCCGCCGGGCTCGTCGCGGCCCTGCTGCTGCGGGCCGTGCTGCGCTGGCTGGGCGAGCGGGCCAGCCGGACCCGGTGGGGCGGCGACGACGTCATCGTCGACGCCGTACGGACGCTGGTCCCGGTCGCGGCGATCGCCTCGGGTCTCGCCGTGGCCGCGGCGGCCCTGCCGCTGACCGACCGGACCGGGCAGATCGTGACCCGGGTCCTGACCGCGCTGCTCATCCTGGCCGGGACGATCACGGCGGCCAGGATCACCACCGGTCTGGTCAGGACGGTGGCCCAGTCCCGGCAGGGCGTGGCCGGATCGGCGACCATCTTCGCCAACATCACGCGCGTCGTGGTGCTGGCGATGGGCTTTCTCGTACTCCTCCAGACCCTCGGCGTCTCCATCGCCCCGCTCCTCACCGCGCTCGGCGTGGGCGGTCTGGCGGTGGCCCTCGCCCTCCAGGACACCCTTGCCAACCTCTTCGCGGGCGTGCACATCCTTGCCTCGAAGACGGTGCGCCCCGGCGACTACATCCGGCTGAGCGGCGGCGAGGAGGGCTACGTCGTCGACATCAACTGGCGCAACACGGTCGTGCGCCAGCTCTCCAACAACCTCGTGATCATCCCGAACATGCAGCTGGCCGGCACCAACATGACGAACTTCAGCCGCCCCGCGCAGGACCTGGAGATCTCGGTCCAGGTCGGCGTCTCGTACGACAGCGATCTGGAGCAGGTCGAGCGGGTGACGTCCGAGGTCGTCGCCGAGGTGATGCGGGACGTCGTCGGCGCCCTCCCCGAGCACAAGCCCGCCGTCCGCTTCCACACCTTCGGGGACTCCCGGATCGGTTTCACCGTGATCCTGGGTGTCGGGGAGTTCAGCAACCAGTACCGGGTCAAGCACGAGTTCATCAAGCTCCTGCACCAGCGGTACCTGGCGGAGGGCATCCGGGTCCCGGCCCCCGCGCGGAACGTGACCGTCGTGCAGGGCGGCGTCCCGGACGACGCCATGCTCGGAATCCCCCGGCAGCGCAGTGCGCCCGGCCAGGATCCGCTGCACCCCACCCACTGACCCCGTGGCGATGGGGGCGGGAAACGGGCGATTCCTGCCATGCTGCCCCCATGCGCCCCCACACCTCCGCCGCACCGCCTCCCCCGCCCGGTCTGCGGATCGCGGCCCGCCGGGTCACCCAGCAGGTCAAGGGTGCCGGACGCGTGCTGCACGACGTGTCCCTGGACGTCGCCCCCGGCTCGCTCACCGCGATCGCGGGCGGCAGCGGGGCGGGCAAGACGGTCCTGCTCACCACGCTGGCCGGCCTGAACGCCCCGAGCGGCGGGACGGTGCGGCACGACGGCGCCCCACCGGGCCCACCGGGGCGGGAGTTCGGCTTCGTACCGCAGGAGGACGTGCTGCACCTCGAACTCCCGCTGCGGAACACCCTCGTGTACGCGGCCGGGCTGCGGATGGAGCCGGGAACCCCCGCCGCCGCGAGGGACGCCGCAATGCGGCGGGTCCTGGAGTCGCTGGGCCTGTCCCACCGGGCAGAAACACGGGTACGGGACCTGAGCGGCGGCGAACGCAAGCGCGCCGGCATCGCGGCGGAGATGCTCACCCGGCCCCGGGTGCTCTTCCTCGACGAACCCACCTCCGGTCTCGACCCGGTCACCGGCGCCGAACTCCTGCGCACCCTGCGGGGGTTGGCGCAGGACGGCACCACCGTCGTCCTCACCACCCACGCACTGGCCGACCTCCCGCGCGCGGACCGGGTGGTGTTCCTCGCCCCCGGCGGCGAGGTCGCCTTTGCGGGTGAACCCGCGGGGCTGCGCCCGGCGTTCGGGGTCGGCACCCTGGAGGAGGTGTACGGGGCCGTGGCGAGTGGCGCGAAGGCGGCGCCCGCCACCCCCGCCCCGGAACCGGACTCGGCCTCGGACCCGGAACCGGACTTGAGCCAGAACGCCGCTCCGGCAGCGTGGCCCCGCGTCGGTCCCGTGCGGCAGTGGGCGCTGCTGACCCGGCGGGGAGCGGCGCTGCTCGTGCACAACCGGCTGTCGGTCGCGGTGCTCGCCGGGTCGCCCGTGATGATCGTGGCGATGTTCGCCGTGCTGTTCCGGGCGGGCGCCTTCGACCCGGCGGCCCCGGACCCCGGCTCCAGCGCGATGATCATGTTCTGGATCGCGTTCGGCGCGTTCTTCTTCGGGCTGACGTACGGACTGCTCCAGATCTGCACCGAACTGCCCGTGCTGCGCCGCGAATGGCTGGCGGGCCTGCGCCTGGGAGCGTACGTGGCGTCCAAGCTCACGCTCGTACTGCCGGTCCTGGCCGTCGCCGACGCCCTGCTGCTCGCGGTGCTGCGCGTCCTGGACCGGCTGCCCGCCGCGGGCTGGGACACCTACCTCTCGCTCTTCTCGACGAGCCTGCTCGCCTCGGCGGCGGCGCTCGCACTGGGGCTGCTGGCCTCGGCCGCCGTGTCGGAGCCGGGGCAGGCGACGCTGATGCTGCCGCTGCTGTGCTTCCCGCAGGTGCTGTTCTCGGGGGCGTTCGTGCCGGTGCCCCGGATGACGGTCGCCGGCGAGGTGCTCAGCCTGGCGATGACCAACAGGTGGGCGTACGAAGCCCTGGGCAGCGCGGTCGGCCTGGAGGGCCTGTGGCGCGACGGCGCCTCCCCGCTCGGCCCTCCCCTGCTGGCCTCGTACGGCGACTCCTTCGCACACCCGGCGTCCCGCGGGTGGCTGATCCTGGCCGGGTTCGCACTGCTCTTCCTGGTGGCGGCCTGGGCGGTGCTGGTGCGCAAGTGCCGCCGGGGTACGGCGGACGGGCGGGCCGGGCGGTAGGCGGAGCTTCGAGAAGGGGCCGCTGGAAACGCACCCGCGACAGCGTGCGGCACCAGGCCGACCCCGTCCGAGGAGCAGCGAGCAACCTCACCCGAGCCGCCTGGGGCAACGCAGTGCGCAGGTCACTGGCTTGGGTTGGCGAGATGGTGTCTTTCGACGCGGTGGGGCGCGTGTTGGGATGAGACGTCGCTGCTGCTCACGCGGACCGCACGGGGAGGAAGCGATATGGGGCGTCCGGAGACGGATCTTGATCCGGGGCTGGGGCCGGTTCAGGGGTTCGCGTCCGAGCTGCGCAAGCTGCGTCACGAAGCGGGCGGGATGACCTACCGGCAGATGGCCCGGCAGGTGGAGGTCTCGGTCTCCACCCTGTCGAGAGCGGCCGGCGGGGAGCAACTCCCTTCTCTTCCGGTGGCCTTGGCCTATGTCCGGGCGTGCGGTGGCGATGAGAAGGACTGGGAGCAGCGCTGGCGCGACGCGGTCACGGACCAGGCCCGGGTGTGCACCCCCGTGCTGGACGAGACCGTCCCTTCTCCCTATCGCGGTCTGGCCCGTTTCGACGTGGGCGATGAGGGTCTGTTCTTCGGCCGGGACGAGGTGACGGACGCACTGGTCCGCACGGTGACGGAGCACCGCGTGGTCGCGGTCCTCGGGCCGTCCGGCAGCGGCAAGTCATCCCTGCTGCGAGCGGGGCTGATACCCCGCCTGCGCGGCCTCGACGCGCAACAGCGGCCGGCGGCCGTGCGGATCCTCACTCCGGGTGAGCATCCGCTGCGCACTCACGACGCGGTGTGCGCACCGGCCCCGGGCGAGGGGGACACCTGGTTGATCGTGGACCAGTTCGAGGAGGTCTTCACCCTGTGCCGTGACACCGGCGAGCGGGCCGATTTCCTTGCCGGTCTGCTGGCCGCGGCCGAACCCGGAAGCCGGTTGCGCGTCGTTCTCGGTGTACGCGCCGACTTTTACGTCGACTGCCTGGCCCATCCGGAGCTGGCTGCGGCCATCCGCCGGTCCAGCGTGCCGGTGGGGTCCATGACTGCCGACGAGGTGCGTGCGGTGATCGTCAAACCGGCCCGGGCACACGGACTGATCGTGGAACGTGCGCTGACTGCCCGGCTGACGGAACAGGCCGCAGGGGAGCCGGGCAGCCTGCCGCTGCTCTCGCACGCCTTGCTGGAGACCTGGCGCCGCCGCCGGGGCCGCGCACTGACCCTTGAGGCGTACGAGGCGACCGGCGGCATCCACGCGGCCGTCGCTCAGACCGCCGAGGAGCTGTACGCGCACCTGACACCGGCCCAGTCCCGGCTCACTCGGCGGATTCTGTTACGCCTGATCACCCCGGGGGACGGGACGCCGGACACCCGGCGCCCCGTCCCCCGCGAGGAACTCGCCACCATGGCGCCCGAAGATGCCGCCGCCGTCCTGGAACGGCTCGCCCGTGCCCGTCTCATCACGCTCGACGAGACCACGGTCGACCTGGCGCACGAGGCGCTGCTCACCGCCTGGCCCCGGCTCCGCGCCTGGATCGAGGAGGACCGTGAGAGGCTGCGCCAGCACCGGCTCCTCACGGACGCGGCGTCCGGCTGGCACGCGCTGGGCCGCGACGCGGGCGCCCTGTACCGGGGCACCCGGCTGACGGTGGCCGAGGTTCGGTTCACGTACCGTCCCGGCACTGACGATGAACCCGATGACGAACTCAATGCAATGGAAAGGGAGTTCCTCGGCGCGAGTCTTGCCGCGCGCACCCGCGAGCGGCGCAACCGCAGGACCCGTACCGGCGTGCTCTCCCTCCTCCTGGCACTCGCCCTGGTCGCGGGCCTCACCGCCTGGCAGCAGAACCGCGACGGCGAGAAGCGCCGCATCGAGGCGGAGGCGCGACGCATCGCCGGAGTCGCGCAGAGCCTGCGACAGTCGGACCCGGTGGCGGCGATGCGACTGGGCCTCGCATCGTGGCGGATCGCCGAACTCCCGGAGACCCGGGCCGCGTTGATGAGCGCGATGGCGCAGCCGGAGCAGCGCTCCTTCATGGACCCGAACACGGATGCCGCCGCGATGCGTCAGTTGAGTGCGGACGGCCGCACGCTCCTGAGTCTCGGCTCACGGGAGGTCGTCGAGTGGGACGTGGCGCGTCAGCGGCGCAAGCGCACCTTGCCGGGGCTGGGGAACGGGCTGGCCGGCGCTGCTCCGCCTCGGGGGTACTCGCGCTGGACACCGGTGTTCGCCGGGAAGGGCGAAGGGTGGCGCGTGCATGCCCGCGACCTCGCGACGGGGCGCCGGGGCCCGTGGCAGGCCAACGCCTTCGGCGGCGTCGAGATGGGGCCGAGCGGCCTCACCATCGTGACGTACGAGCAGCAGGCCTCCCTGTCCCGCGTCACTCAACAGACCGCCACAGTAAGGAAAATGGACACTGGCGAGGTGCTGCTCGTGCTGCCGGCACGACGCCGGCAACTCCGGACAGACGCCCCTCTTCCCGAGCCCGTCGCCCCGACACTCACTTTGCGGCGCATGAAGGAGGAGCGCGGTGTCGACGTCATCCAGGACGTGACGCTCAGCGACGACGACCGGCTGCTGGCGCTGTGCGTCCCGAACGAACCGGTCCAGCTGTGGGACGTACCCCACCGGCGAAGGCTGCACACGCCCTGGGCCCCTACCGTGTCCTGGCAGCAGTGCACCGACGAGGCGATCCGATTCACGAGGCATGGCCGCACGCTCTCCGTGACGGGAGAGGACGGGGTCCGTTCCTGGAACGTCGCCACAGGCAAGGAATACGCCAGGGTCGAGCACAAGGGCGTATACGAGGCCCAGTACAGCGACAACGGGCAGTTCCTGGCAGTGACGGACCGGACCGAGCTTCAGATCTGGCGGACACAGAGCCCCGAAGCCCCGGTTTTCCGCCATCCGCTCAGGGGCGAACGGGCGACACAGCTCCGCTTCGATCTCGCGGCGGGCCAGTTGCGCTATCTGGGCGGCCCCGACGAATCCTGGGGGCGCACGGTCCACACGGTGGACCTGAAGGGAGCCCTGACGCCCGAATGGCGGCCCGAACGGTCGGCCGCGGCCACGTTCAGCCCTGATGGCACGCTGCTCGCCACCGCCCAGGTCGACAAGCAGCGCGTACGGTTCCGGGTCCGGGACCTCCGGCCGGGGGGTGACTGGTCCGAACTGCCGAGCGCACCATGCCGATCTCGGGGATTCGCCTACCCGTGGCCGTGCGTCTCGCTGCTGGCCTTCAGCCCCGACAGCCACACCCTTGTCTTCGGAACCGACGAGGCGAGCGCTCCACTTCCCTCCCGGAGGCTGTCCTTCTGGGATGTCGCGCAGCGCCGCGTGACGCGGACGCAGAGCCTGCCCCCCGCCGAGGGGTCGGAGTTGGGCGCCCTTGCGTACACGCCTGATGGCCGTGCCCTGCTACTGATGGAGATCCCGTACGAGGGCTCCACCCACCTGTGGGACCTGGACCGCCGCGCAGCGACCAGGACCTGGAAGGGGATCAACGGCCACTCGCTGGCCTTCGCTCCCGATGGCGACAGCTTCGTCACCGACGAAGGACAGTCGGCCGGGATGCGCTCGGGACCTCGGGGCACGGAGCACCGCTTCGGTCAGGGCCACGCACCGGCCTTCAGCCCGGACGGCGCCCATCTGGCCACGGGCGACACTTCTGGCCGAGTGACGCTCTGGGACGTTCGCACGCACCGTCGTCTCGGCGAACTGACCAGCCCCAGCCTCCGCCCGGAGGTGTCCACCCTGGGGCTGGCCTTCTCCCCCGACTCCCGGCTGCTGGCCGTTTCGTTGAGCGACGGTTCCCTGCAACTCTGGGACACCGCCTCCCACCAGCCCATCGGATCCCCTCTCCGTACATCCGGCGACCCGGCGAAGAGCATCCGTTTCAGCCCTTCCGGCGACCAGCTCTACACCAGCGGAAAGCACATTCCCTTCGCCACGTACGAGCTCGGCCCGGCCTCCGCCGCCACAACCGTCTGCCGCCGCGCCCCAGGGCCTCTGCCCCGAGCCGAGTGGAAGAGGCTCATCCCCACAGTCCGGTACCAGGACATCTGCCCAACACCCTGATCCCCCGCCCCCGGGACCGCTCACCTGCTTTGTTTCACGCCCAGGATCGGGCGGCGCAACAACCCTGGGCCCGGTGAACTTGAGGCAGAACCAACCGAACGGCACGCCTCCGGTCCGGGGGCGTGCCGCCGTGGGCACGAGCTGTGCCCGAGCCGAATGTGAACCGAAGGAGAGCTATGCGGTACACGCGCAAGCACGCCGCAACGGGCGTCACCGCCGCGGCCCTGGGGGCGGTGACGCTCCTCGGGCCGGCGGGCCCGACCATGGCAAGCACCCAGCCGGGGAGCGCCTCGGTCCCTGCGACTGCAGAAGCCGGGCAAGCAGCGCGCGCCGGGGCTGTGTGGTACTTCAAGGCCAAGCACAGCGGAAAGTGCCTCACCGTTCACGGGGCCGGCACCGCCAAGGGCGCCGCGGTCGACCAGTACACCTGTCAGAACCGGGCGAATCAGCGCTGGCGGGTGGTGTACACCAACCAGTGGGGCGTCGCCTATGTCATCAACGAGCGCAGCGGCAAGTGCCTGGACGTGGCAGGCGGCAGCAAGGCCAACGGCGCCAAGATCATTCAGTGGGATTGCAACAGCCGCAACAACCAGCAGTTCCACGTCAGGAACCTGTCGGGCCATGTGGCCCTGAAGCCCAAGCACATCGCGACCAAGTGCCTCGACGTTCCCGGCGCCTCCAAGGCCAACAACAAGCAACTGGTGCTCTGGAAGTGCAAGAACGTCGGCAACCAGCAGTTCAAGATGGTCCGTGTCTGAGATCCCGGGGAGAGACAACACGATGACGAAGACCAAAGCACTTCTCGGGGTCACACTGGCCGGGGCCGGCATGCTGAGCATGGCGTCACCCGCCGTCTCAGCCCCCGAGGCTCCCCCGCGCACCTCCGCCGCCACCTCCTCCTCCGCGGCGGCAAAGGGCATCACCGGGATCCACTACATCCGGCCGGCCCACGCACCGAACAGGTGCGTCACGGTGCACGCCTGGGACAACACCACCCGAGCGAAGATCAACCAGTGGACATGCCAGCGCCAGGGCAACCAGCGCTGGAACTTCATTCACCATCAGGGACGCCACTGGATCAAATCTGAATCCAGTAACAAGTGCCTCGACGGCGCGGACATGCGCAAAGGCCGCAAGGTCCTGCAGTGGCACTGCAAGAACAGTCTGAACCAGGCCTGGAATGTCATCGCGCGCGGCGGAAAGACCTTCTCCGTTCACGTGGGCACCCAATGCCTCGATGTGGAGGGCGGGAACAAGGCCAACGGCGCCCGGCTCATTCTGTGGAAGTGCAAGAACGTCAAGAACCAGCGCTTCCTCCTCAACTAGCCGGCCCCTTCGGAGATCCACCGGCCCGCACCGCCGCCGTCAGCAGCCCTCGCGCGGGGGCAGCCCCGCAGTCGTGGGCGTCCGGTCGCGGTAGGCGCCGGCCGCGAAGGCCAGGAACGCGTCGATGTCGGCGGGCTGGGAGGAAATGCCCAGCGAGAGACGGATCGCCCCTGCGGAGGGAAGCCGCAACAGCTCCAAGTAGTCCTCCAGCGAGTCCACTCGGCGCTTTGCCGCCCTCCGCAGGCGGCGCAGCGGCAGGCCGAAGGCGGCCTCCCCCGCGCCCGGGTTGCAGAAGCAGCCCGTGCGCAGGGAGATCCCGTGCTGTGCGCTGTCGCGGGCGACGATCCGCTCGTCGACGACCCGGCCGTCCGCCCCGAGCAGGTTCAGCGCCACCGTCCCGCCGCGCGGGACACCTCGGTACGGGACCTCGCCGTACGGGACGCCTGCGCCGTCCGGCCCGTACAGCCGCACCAGGGGTGAGCCGTCGCTGTGCCGCAGGGCGCGCAGCCCGGTCAGCAGGCGGCAGGTCAGGGCGGCGACGTGGGCGTGGACGCGGTCCATGCCGATGCCGTTGATCCACTCCAGTCCTGCCGTCACGTCGGGTATGGAGAGGAAGTCGACCGTGCCGTCCTCGAAGGCGGACTCGTCCCGGGCGAGGACGTGCCACTGCGCCTGGGCGCTCACCGCGTGGACGGTGCCGCCGGAGAACCACGGGCGGCGCAGCCTGGCGAGCGCCTCGCGCCGGGCGATGAGGCTGCCGACGCCCGTGGGGTGCCCGAAGACCTTGTACCAGCTGACCGCGACGAAGTCGGGGTGGTGGCGGCCGAGGTCGAGGACGTGGGTGGGGACGAAGGCGGCGGCGTCGAGCAGGACGTCGTAGCCGCGGCGCTGCGCTGCCGCCGCCCATTCCAGCGGGTGCTGCACCCCGGTGAAGTTGCTCTGCGCGGGATACGCGAGCAGTCCGCGCCGCCGCCCCTCACCGTCCGTGCGCCCGCGCGGGGGCAGGGCGGCCCTCAGTTGTTTCTCGTCGACACTCAGCCCGGGCCCGCCGAGCGGGACGTACACCGTCCTGGCGCCGCGGGCCCGCGCGTACTCGCGCAGCCCGTTGACCGAGTTGTGGTTGTCCAGCGGCAGGACCAGGCGGTCGCGGGACGTGAAGGGGTACGCCTCGCCGACCAGCCGCAGCGCGCCCGTCGCGTTGGATGTGAAGATCACCGCGTACTCCGCCGGGTCGGCACGGAAGTGCCGCAGGACCGCCTGGCGGGCCTCGGTGAGCAGCAGTCCCGAGGCCCGGGAGGCCGGGCTCTCGGAGTGCGGGTTGCCGTAACAGCCGCCGACCACCCGCTCCGCGGACGCCAGGACCAGGGAGCGTGGCGGGAGAGCGGCGCCCGTGTGGTCCAGGTAGACGTGCCCGCCCTCGTCGAGCCGGCCGAATTCGGCGTCCCGCAGGGCGGTGAAGAACTCTGCGGCCGGAGCGTCCTGCGGGGGCGGGGACTGGGGCTGGGGCACGGTCGGGGGCGGCGCGGGTGTGCCGGGGCCGTCCGCCTCGCCGTTCGTACGGGTCCTGTCCACGACGCCTCCTCGGGATGCCGCCCTCGGTCTGCCTCTCCATCCTCCGCCTCTCCCATCCTCCTTCTCTCTCGTCCTCCGTGCCTCGGCCCTTTTCGCTCCCCCGGGATGCGGCTCGCGCGGCAGGCGGTTCTTGGGGCCGCTCAGGTTGGGGTATTGTTCTCATGCGTGCTCAGCCAGGGGAAAGCCCAGGTCAGGCACGCACCGGGACGTGGCGCAGCTTGGTAGCGCACTTGACTGGGGGTCAAGGGGTCGCAGGTTCAAATCCTGTCGTCCCGACCAGCGTTTATTCGCAGGTCGAAGGCCGTATCAGAGATCAATTCTGATACGGCCTTTTCCGCGTTCCCGGGTGTTTTCCCGGAGGGACAATGGGCGCCATGGACATGAAGCGGGACCGCGATGCCGAAGGCCGTGCGCGCAACGCGCGCCCCCGCGACGGGCTCGGGCGCCCGCTGCCGTACGGAACCCCGGGGGTGGAGCGGCAGCCGGAGGGCGTGGTGCGCTCCCCCGCGGAATCGGTGCGGGAGGCGCAGCGGCTGCTGGACGCGGGGATGCCGTTCCATGCGCACGAGGTGTTCGAGGACGCGTGGAAGTCGGGCCCCGAGGAGGAGGCCGCGCTGTGGCGGGCTCTGGCGCAGTTGGCGGTGGGGCTGACCCATGCGGCGCGGGGCAATGCGGCGGGCGGGGCGCGGCTGTTGCTGCGGGGCGCCGGAGGCCTGGCCGCGTACGGGAACACCGCCCACGGGATGGACCTCGCCGCGCTGGTGCGGTGGGCACGGGAGCTGGCCGGGCGGGTGGGCGCGCCGGGGGCGGGCCCGGTGGATGCGGGAGCCGAGGCGCCGAGGCTCGGCGCGCGCTGAGGCGGCTGCCCCGGGCCGGCCGGTCCGGTCAGTCCTCCGTGAGCAGGACCACCTCCAGGGTGCGGGGGCCGTGTACGCCCTCGACCCGGTCCAGTTCGATGTCGCTGGTCGCCGACGGGCCGGAGATCCAGGTCAGCGGGCGGGCCGGGTCCAGGCGGCCCATGGCCTGCGGGAGGGACGCGACCACCTGGGAGGGGGCGCGGACCACGCAGATGTGGTGGTCGGGGACGAGGGTGATGCGGCGGCGGCCCTGGTCGGGGCTGCCGTCCAGGACGATCGTGCCGGTCTCGGCGATGGCGAGGGCGCAGCCGGTGACGACGCTCTCGACCTGGTCGAGGTCGGCGGGGGTGAGGGCCGCCCGGTCGTGGATGCGGGTGGGGTCGGCGGCCGAGAGCCAGTGCGGGGGCAGCTGCGGCGGTACGAGGACACAGGCCGAGCCGCGTTCCGCGAGCAGGCGCATCAGGAGGTGGGCGATGCCGTCCTCGGTGGTGCGGTGGACGACCGCCCGGTAGTCGGCGAGGTTCTCGTGGAGGAGGTCGAGGACGGCCGCCGGGTCGTCGGGGGTGTGGCTGGTGGCGTAGGCACGGGTGGGCTCGGGCACCTCGGGGGCGTCGGCGACCGCCGCACGGATCCGGGCGAGGATGCGGTCACGGCTGCGGGACGGCGGCGAGGGCGTGGAGCCCGGCCTCGGGGCGGGCGGGGCACCGGTCGGCGCAGAGGGCATCGAGCCCGGCTCAGGTGTGGGGGTGGTCATGATGTGTGGTTCCTCTTCCACCAGTCGCGGAACGGCTCGGCGGGCAGTTCGGGCAGGTCGCGGGTGTTCGTCCAGGCTGCGGCGCCCGGGATCTTCTTGGGGTGGGCCTTGCGGGTCAGGGAGGCGGCGCGTTCGGCGGCGGTGAGGGCGGCGGGGTGGTCGAGGACCCAGGTGGAGGCCTTGATCGCGGCCTTTTCCAGCCGGTGGCCCCGGCCGCCCTGGTCGGCGACCTTTTCGCGGAGGTGGACCAGGACTTCCGGGATGTCGATGGCGACCGGGCAGACCTCGTAGCACGCGCCGCAGAGCGAGGAGGCGAAGGGGAGGGAGGCGTCCAACTCCGTTGTCGTACCGCGCAGTTGGGGCGTGAGGATGGCGCCGATGGGGCCCGGGTAGACCGAGCCGTAGGCGTGGCCGCCGGCCCGTTCGTACACCGGGCAGACGTTGAGGCAGGCGGAGCAGCGGATGCAGCGCAGGGTCTGGCGGCCCACGTCGTCGGCGAGCACGTCGGTGCGGCCGTTGTCGAGGAGGACCAGATGGAAGGTCTGCGGGCCGTCGCCGTCGGTGGTGCCGGTCCAGGTGCTGGTGTACGGGTTCATGCGCTCGGCGGTGGAGGAGCGCGGGAGGGTCTGGAGGAAGACCTCCAGGTCCTGCCAGGTGGGGACGATCTTCTCGATGCCGACGACGGAGATCAGGGTTTCGGGGAGGGTCAGGCACATGCGGCCGTTGCCCTCGGACTCGACCACGACGAGCGTCCCGGTCTCGGCGACCATGAAGTTCGCGCCGGAGATGCCGATCTTGGCGCGGAGGAACTTTTCGCGCAGGTGCAGGCGGGCCGCTTCGGCGAGGTCGGCGGGGTTGTCGGTGAGGTCTGCGGGGGCCGGGCGGCCCCATTCGCTCATCGTGCGGGTGAAGATCTCGCGGATCTCGCCCCGGTTGCGGTGGATGGCCGGGACGAGGATGTGCGAGGGGCGGTCCTCGCCGAGCTGGACGATCAGTTCGGCCAGGTCGGTCTCGTAGGCGGCGATGCCCTCGGCCTCCAGGGCCTCGTTGAGGCCGATCTCCTGGGTGGCCATGGACTTGACCTTGACGACCTCCTGCTTCTCCGTGTCGCTGCCCGCCGCCGCCTTCACGAGGTCCGTGACGATGCGGTTCGCCTCGTCGGCGTCCGCCGCCCAGTGGACCGTGCCGCCCGCCGCCGTGACGGCCTCCTCCAGTTGGAGGAGGTAGGTGTCGAGATGGCGCAAGGTGCGGTCTTTGATCTGTTTGCCCGCTTCGCGCAATTCCGGCCAGTCGCTCAACTCTGCGACCGCTTTTGTTCTTTTGTCGCGGATGGTGTGGGTCGCGTGGCGGAGATTGGCGCGCAGGGTCTCGTTCTTGACGGCCTCCCGGGCCGCCCGGGGGAAGGACGGCATCCCGAGATACGTACCGCTCACAGCAGGGGCTCCTCTTCGGTGCTGGCCAGGATTTCGGCGAGGTGCAGTGCGCGCACGGGGGCGTCCTGACGGCGGAGCATGCCGCCGAGGTGCATCAGACAGGAGTTGTCGGCGCCGCACAGGAAGTCGGCTCCGGTGGAGAGCGCGTGACGGACCTTGTCCTCGCCCATCGCGGCGGAAACATCGGAGTTCTTAACGGCGAAGGTACCTCCGAAGCCGCAGCACTCGTCGGCGCCCGGAAGCTCCTTGAGCTCCAGCCCCTTGACCGCTTCGAGCAGCCTGCGGGGGCGTTCGCCGAGGCCGAGCATGCGCAGGCCGTGGCAGGACGGGTGGTAGGTGACGGTGTGCGGGAAGTAGGCGCCGACGTCGGTGACGCCGAGGACGTCGACGAGGAACTCGGTCAGTTCGTACGTCCTGGGCACGAGCGACGAGGCGGCGAGCGCCAGGTCACTGCCCCGTCCCTCCTTGGTCTGGAGGCGTCCGATCCGTGGATAGTTGTCGCGGATCATCGCCGCGCAGGAGCCGGAGGGCGTGACCACGTACTCGTACCCCTCGAAGGCCCCGGCGGTCCTGCGCAGCAGGGGTTCGGTGTCGCGGCGGTATCCGGTGTTGTACTGCGGCTGGCCGCAGCAGGTCTGTGCTGCGGGGAAGTCCACCTGGACGCCGAGCCGCTCCAGGAGCTTCACGACGGCGATTCCGGTGGCCGGAAACACCGCGTCGTTGACGCAGGTGACGAAGAGTGCGACGCGCATAGGTCGGATGATATGCGGGCCGTGGCTGCCCCGATAGGGCAACGATCAAGATCGAGTGATCACGGTTGCGCATCCTCCGGGCAGCGGGGTGCCCCCTCGGCAATCGCCCACCCGGGCGAATTCCGGGCCAAAGCTGCGGGAGCCGGGGAGGAATGTCACCCCGGGGTACCCTTGGGGATTGCGCTCGGCCCGCTCGTCCGGGGCCGAACCACCGGACAGGCGCTGGTCGTCACGCTCCAGGAGGACCCGTTTCGCGCCGGGACGGGACCGGGGCAGGAGGACCGGGACCGGGCCGGGGCAGGAAGAGTGGCTCAGGTCACTTCGTAAAAGGCGTAACGAAACAGCGCGGGTGCGCGATGACCTGACAGGTGCCGTCGCGCAGCCGGGCTTTCTGGAACAGAGAGAGGCCCGGCTGGGGCCTCGTCCCGCCATCACACTGTATTTCTCGCTACGAGAGGCTCTTCGTGTCGCTCAGTCCGTCCCGCCCGTTCCCACAGGAGATCGCCGAATCGCCGTCCTTGGTCTCGCTCATCGAGCGGGGCCAGGAGCAGGGCCACATCAATGGCGACGACGTGCGTCATGCCTTCGAAGCGGACAGCATCCCCGTAGACCAGTGGAAGCGGGTCCTGCGCAGCCTGAACCAGGTCCTCGACGAGGAGGGTGTGACGCTGATGGTGACGGCGGCTGCCGCCGCCAAGCCCGCGAAGGCCGCCAAGCGCGCCCCGCGCAAGACCGCCGCGAGCGGTGAGGCCAAGCCCGCCGTGAAGCGCACCGTCGCCAAGAAGGCCGCCGTCAAGAAGACGACGGTCGCCGCACAGACCGCGTCCGCCGAGGTGGTCGCCACCGACGACGACCTCGACGAGTCGACCGCGTCGGCGGAGAAGCCCGCCCCGAAGAAGCGGGCCACCAAGAAGACCGCGGCGGCGAAGAAGACCGCGGCGAAGAAGCAGACCGACGAGTGGGCGGGTGACGGCGAGGAGGAAGAGGAGACCCCCAAGCCCGGTACCGCCGGTTACGTCCTGTCCGACGAGGACGAGGACGACGCCCCCCCGCAGCAGGTCGCGGTCGCCGGTGCCACGGCCGACCCGGTCAAGGACTACCTCAAGCTCATCGGCAAGGTGCCGCTGCTCAACGCCGAGCAGGAGGTGGAGCTCGCCAAGCGCATCGAGGCGGGTCTCTTCTCCGAGCACAAGCTGGAGGGCGAGGACGGCGAGAGCGACGACCTCACCCCGCAGTTCCGCCGCGAGCTGGAGATCCTCGTCGAGGACGGCCGCCGCGCCAAGAACCACCTCCTGGAGGCCAACCTCCGTCTCGTCGTCTCCCTGGCGAAGCGTTACACCGGCCGCGGCATGCTGTTCCTGGACCTGATCCAGGAGGGCAACGTCGGTCTGATCCGTGCGGTCGAGAAGTTCGACTACACCAAGGGCTTCAAGTTCTCGACGTACGCGACGTGGTGGATCCGGCAGGCGATCACCCGCGCGATGGCCGACCAGGCCCGCACCATCCGCATCCCGGTGCACATGGTCGAGGTCATCAACAAGCTGGCCCGCGTCCAGCGCCAGATGCTCCAGGACCTGGGCCGCGAGCCCACCCCGGAGGAGCTGGCCAAGGAACTCGACATGACCCCCGAGAAGGTCATCGAGGTCCAGAAGTACGGCCGCGAGCCGATCTCCCTCCACACCCCGCTGGGTGAAGAGGGCGACAGCGAGTTCGGTGACCTCATCGAGGACTCGGAGGCCGTGGTCCCGGCCGACGCGGTCAGCTTCACCTTCCTCCAGGAGCAGCTGCACTCGGTTCTCGACACCCTTTCCGAGCGTGAGGCGGGCGTCGTCTCGATGCGCTTCGGTCTGGCGGACGGCCAGCCCAAGACGCTGGACGAGATCGGCAAGGTCTACGGCGTGACGCGTGAGCGCATCCGCCAGATCGAGTCCAAGACGATGTCCAAGCTGCGTCACCCGTCGCGTTCGCAGGTGCTGCGCGACTACCTCGACTAGGAGGACCTGTGGGCCACGGGGCCCTCAGAAGGTCAGGTGCAGCGCCTGGGGCGAGCGGTGGATCAGAGTGGGTCGCGCGACGGCCCGCTGGTCCGCCGCTCGCTCCAGGCGTATCCCGGGCAGTCGGCGGACGAACAGTTCCAGCGTGAGGCGCAGTTGGGCCTTGCCCAGCTGTGAGCCCGGACAGCCGTGCGCTCCGTGGCCGAAGGCGACGTGGCGGGCGGGTGCGGTGCGGGTGAGGTCGAAGGTGTCGGGGTCCTCGTGCCGCCGCGGGTCGCGGTTGGCGGACCCGTAGGCGACGAACACGACGGCTCCGGCCGGGAGTTCGGTACCGGCCAGGGTCACCGTACGGGTGGTGACGCGGCGGAATCCCTGGACCGGGCTGTCGTAGCGGGCGGCCTCGTCGATCGCGGCGGGGACCCGCGCGGGCTCCGCGCACAGCAGCTCCCACCGGGTGCGCTCGCGCAGCAGGTGGAGCATGGTGCTGCCGATCAGCCCGGTGGTCGTGAGGTGTCCGGCCAGGAGCAGGTTCTGGAACTGGGCGACCATCTCGCCGCGCTGCTCGCGGGTGAGGTCGCCGGCGCCCGGGACCAGAGCGGCGGTCATGGTGGAGATCAGGTCGTCGCGGGGGTGGGCGCGGCGCTCGCGGACGTAGTTGTCCAGCAGGTGCTGGAGGGCGACGACGTCACGGGCGCGTGCGACCTGCTCGTCCTCGGGCAGCGGGCGGAAGAGGAGCTCCTCGGCGCTCCGGCCGCCTTCGACCGCGGTGCGGGCGTCTTCCTCCGTGAGTCCGAGGAGACGCCCGACGACGTCGCCCGGCAGCTTCTCCGCGTACTCCCCCATCAGCTCGACGTGCCCGCGCGGCGCGAAGGCGTCGAGGAGTTCCTCGGCGCGGGCGGCGGCGTACGGCAGGACGGCGTGGACGCGGGCCGTGGCGAGCCCGCTGTTGAGGGGTGCGCGGTAGATCCGGTGGGCGTCGCCGTCGGCGGTGACGACCGTGCCGCGCCCGCCGATGCCCTTCGCCAGCTCGGCGAGGGCGGCGGGTCCCGGGTGGACGTCGGGGCGCAGCGAGTTGGCGGAGGAGAAGTCCTCGGGGCGGCGCAGGACTTCGCGCACGTCCGCGTCGCGGGCGACGAGCCAGGAGTCCAGCTCGGGCACGAAGGTGAGGCCGTCGGCTGCTCGGGCGCGGGCGTACAGGGGGTACGGGTCGCGTTGCAGGGCGTCGAGGGCGCGGTGTTCGGCTAAGTCCACGGGGATCATCGTGCAGCAGAGGGGTGGGGCGGGGGAAGGGGGCAGACCGCGCGGCGCAGGACGGGGGGTGCGGGACGGGGGGCGCAGGACGGGGGTGCGGGACGGGGGCGCAGGACGGGGGTGCGGGACCGGGAGGGGCTGGGCCTGCCCGCGGCGCCTGCCCCTCCCCGCCCTCAACGCCTGACGGGCCGAAGAGCCCCCGTCAGGGGCGCGGGGCAGTGTCGATCTGCGGCTCCGCCGCGTGGGCGCGACCAGCCACGACCCACCCGCACGAAGGCCGCCCCGCACCCCGCCACCCGCCTACTTCGACCGGCGGTCGCCGTTGACGGCCCTGGACTCGTCGTGGGCGGTCCGTACGCCGGCCACGAAGTCCTCGATGAACGGGTCGCCGAGCTTGACCCGGCCGAGCTGGTGGTGCTCCTTCGGGTCGACGGTGATCTTCGAGGCGGCCGTGGCGCGGGCGTCCATCGCCTTGCGGGCGGATTCCGCCTTCGCCGCGTCGCCGTGCTGGACGGCCGTCAGCGTGTCGAGCCCGTACCGCATCGACTGGCCCCAGAGCTTCGTGGCATCGAGCCAGTTGGCGGCATCGGCGAGGAAGAGCCTGTCGTGAAGGCCTCGGCGCAGGGTGTCCGGGACGCGGGTGATCTCGTCGACGGCGGGGCGCAACGCCCGGATCGCGCCGCGCGGATCGGTGGCGTACCGCTTCCAGAAGGCCTCGGTCTTCGGGCCGAAGACCGGTGACTGCGGCTGCCACGGGGTGGTGCCGAAGGTGGGCGCGAGGTGGTTGAGGTCGACGAAGACCTGCATCGCGTCGGCCGGCCGGGCGTCGCCGCCCGCGAGTTGGAGGGCTGCCTGGCGGCCGGAGCGGGCGCGGTCGTAGCCGCGGTCGTTCCAGGCGAAGTCGGACATCGTGAAGACGGCCGGTTTGCTGGCCGCCTCCTGGTTCATCGGGTTGGAGATGAGGCCGGTGAGATGGTCGGAGAGGCCGGGTTCGCGCTTGTCGTACGGGGCGAGGAGGAGCCGCCCCGCGGTGCGGCCGAAGTCGTTGACCGGATAGTTGTCCCAGACGAAGACCTTGCGGCCGAAGAGCTCGGAGGCCTTCTCGGCCTGGTCGACGGTGATCGAGGGCGGTACGACGTCGGTGCCGGTCCACATCACCTCGACCGGCTTGTCGAGGGTGGAGCGCAGGATCTGCTTGTACGGGGAGTCCTTGAGGTCGCCGTACTCGGTGGGCACCATCTGGAGCGGCTTCATGCCGGGGTGGGTGGCGACGAAGTCCTTCTGGAGGGTGTTGAGGAGGCTGACCTGGGCCTTGGCGGCAGGTCCCTGGCCCGGGGCGCCGAAGGCCGCCTCGTCGGCTTCGCAGTTCCACTTGGTGTAGCTGATGTCGTCGAGCGGGACGGAGACGGTGCGTACGCCCAGGTCGTACATGGCCTGGAGCTTGGCGGTCAGCGCCTTGGTGTCGGCGGGGTCCGAGTAGCAGATGGAGGCGCCGGGCGAGACGGCGAAGGTGAAGCGGACGTGGTTCGCGGTGGCGCGCTTGATGAGTCCGTCCAGCTCGGCGGCCTTGTCCGCGGGGTAGGGCTCGCGCCACTTGTCGCGGTGGTACGGGTCGTCCTTCGGCGCGTAGACGTAGGTGTTGGACTTGACGGTGCCGAGGAAGTCCATGTGGTCGAGGCGTTCGGCCTCGGTCCACGGCGGGCCGTAGAAGCCCTCGATGGAGCCGCGCAGGGGCATCGAAGGGAAGTCGGAGACGGACGCTCCGGCGATACGGGCCCGGCCGCCGAGTCCGCTGCCGTGTGTCTGCTCCGGCACGATCAGGCGCTTCAGGGTCTGTACGGCGTAGTACTGGCCCGTGGCGTCGGTGCCGCCGAGTGCGACGGTCTTGCGGGCGGCGCGCAGCGCGTACCCCTCGGCGTGCTCCGGGACGGCGGTGCCGGTCAGGGCGCGGGCGATGTCGGGGCGGCCGGCCGGGCCGAGCAGGATGCTCAACGGTGCGTGCCAGGACGGTCTTTCACGTACGTCGACGTGGCGCACGCCGTGGGCGCCGAGGGTGTCCGCCAGGAGGGCGCGGGCCGCCTGGTCGGAGTCCTTGCCTACGATGACTTCGACGCGGGAGGGGACAACGATGTCAGCGCCCGTACGGGTAATGCGCTGCGGCGTCGGCGACACGACGGGCAGCGGGCCGGAAGCGGCGGGGGCCGGTGCGGGCACGGCCGGTGGGGGCACGGCGGTCGCCGCGGGTGCCGCCAGGGTCAGCGGGCCGAGCGTGAGGGTGAGCGCGAGACTGCGGGCGGCAAGGGAGCGGGATACGACGGTCATGCGGCCTCCGGTGCGGGCGGGGTGTGCGGTGGAGCGTCCGGTGGAGTGTGCGCGGTCGTGAGGGAAACTGTGCGAAAGTTCGAGCCTTTCCGAACTGCTGGACAGGGTCGACCACTTGGCGATGACCCGTCAAGACCATGCACCCCATCCGTCGCACGGCCCCGGTCCGCCCGCATCACGGACCCGCAAAGACCTGTTACGCACCGCCGCCCGCTTCCCGGCCCCACACCTCGACGTACAGAACAGCATGGATCGACAACTCCCCTGCCATTCAGCCGAGTTCAGGGACGGTAGGTGCATCGCACCGCGAACCATCGGTAACCTCGCGAGCCGGATACATGCCGATTGCAGCGGAGAGATACACCCGTGTCCGCATTGCGTAACGCCTTGTCCGCGCGCCTCCCCGCGCGCCCCGTACCGGGTCCACAGTTGTGTTCTCGGCAGCACGCCGGGGCCCGCACCATCCCATCTCCGTCCCGGCCAGGGGCGGATGGGCAGCTCCCAGGGGGGATCACCATGTCCGCAGCCCGCAGTCGTCTCACTCGCCGTGTCGCCGCAGCGACCCTCGCGGCCGGTGCCGTCATCGGCGTCACCGCCCTGCCGGCCACCGCCGCCGCACCTGCCGCGGCTCCTGCCGCCCAGGCGGCGAAGGCGCCGCGCCCGTCGATCGTCATCGGCCAGGTCCAGTACAACAGCCCAGGCTACGACGACGGCTCCAACCGGAGCCTGAACGGCGAGTGGGTCGAGGTCCGCAACCTCGGCCGCCACTCGGTCAACCTCGACGGCTACTCGCTCACCGACCGGCAGGGCCACCGCTACTACTTCGACCACCTGCGCCTGCGGGGCCGCGACAGCGTGAAGGTCCACACCGGCTACGGCCACGACCGCTACGGCCACGTCTACCAGGACCGTCACCGCTACGTGTGGGACAACAACCGGGACACGGCGACCCTCCGCAACGACTG